>JAUVIG010000200.1 GCA_030592825.1 Chlorobiota bacterium
TTGAATTGTATGTCGGGAGACCGAATTTTAAAAGATATTTGTGAAATTGATCTCATTTATAACCGGATATCTCGGAAATTAATTCAGAATGTTTTATTTCAAGTTTACCAATTACTTTTTGGATACTGTCAATTTTTGAAGTATAGTCTTGGCTTAATATTACTTTCGACAGAAATGAAATGAATAAAATTATTATAATCCTTTTATGTTTCATTATTTATTTTTTATATTTACAAATAATTATTTAAACCATAATATTTTTAATAAAACCAAATTATGTCATCTTCAGATTTAATTATTACAAATTTAGAAAAACAAACCGGAAAAAAGTTTAAAAAATGTAAGTTTAATATTGACGGATGGATTTTTGATGATTTTGCCAGATATCAAGTCGGTGATAATGACGAGATAATTAAAATCAAAATTACAGATGCCGGTTTAAAAAAAATTCCGGAAGTTATTTTTGATATTGAAAGTTTAAAAGAATTATCAATAGAAGAGAATAAACTCTCATCCTTACCAAAAGATATTGAACGATTAAAAAACCTGAGATATTTGAATGTTGCATACAATCAGTTTGACAGATTTCCAATGGAAATTGCATATTTGGATAAGTTGGAAACAATAAATTTTACTAAAAACAATATTCAAGAACTCCCATCTGAAATAAAGGATTTTAAAAGCTTGTTGGAATTAAATATCAGTCAAAATATATTTAACAAACTTCCGGATTGTATTAAGAATTATTCTAATCTTTCATATCTGAATTTAGCACAATGCGGTTTGTCAAGTTTGCCGGATTTATTTTCCGATTTAACAAATTTGCAAGAATTAGATATAAGCAACAACAACTTTTCTTTTATACCGGATGCTGTTTGCAAGTTACCTATGCTGTATCGGCTATATATGACAGGGAATAAAATTGAGAAGATAAACGAATGTATTTTCCAATTGGAAAAGTTGGAATTCTTAAATTTGGGATTCAACAAAATAAAAGAAATTCCTGAAAGTATAAGTCAATTAAAAATGATCAGAACTCTGGTTTTTGATTATAATAAAATTATTTCATTGCCGGATAGTATATCTGAACTAAAGACATTAAGAAAACTGGACTTGGCAGGTAACAACCTAAATTCTTTCCCCGATCATGTTACTGATATGGAGAATTTGCATGAATTGAATTTAATGGATACAAAAATTGAGATCATACCTGAAGATATTAGTAAATTGAAGTTATTGAGGGTATTATTATTAATGGGAAATATAATTCAGACTTTGCCTGATGAACTTTTTGATTTACCTAATTTAATTCATTTAGAGTTGGGAATGAATAATATAAGTAAGATTCCCGAATCAATAAATAAATTAAAACAAATAGAAACTATTTCGTTGGTTAATAATTACATAAGAATACTGCCTCCTGAAATAGCAGATCTTTTAACACTTAAAGAACTTGATCTTTCCGGAAATTTATTGGAATTTTTACCTGCCTTTATTCTGAAATTAGGATTGCAAGTTAATTTCGATGCAAATGAAGACGGTGTTTTACTTCAAAATAATCCGATTTCTTACCCGCCAATTTCAGTAATTAAAAAAGGAAATAAAGCTATAGAGAAATATTTTTTTGAAAATAAATAGTAGTTTTGATGGACAGACACAGTAAAGAGCAAAGAAGAAAAAATATGCAAGCTGTAAAGTCCAAGGGTTCAAAAATTGAGATTGTACTCGGAAAAGCTTTGTGGAAAAAAGGAATCAGATATAGAAAGAATGTAAAAAATATTTTCGGCAAACCGGATATTGCAATTAAAAAATATAAAGTAGCCGTTTTTTGCGACAGCGAATTTTGGCACGGAAAAGATTGGTCTCAAAAAAAATCAGAAATAAAATCAAATAAAAAGTTTTGGTATAATAAAATTGAAAGGAGTATAGAGAGAGATAAAGAAGTTAATATTAAATTAAATGAAGAAGGTTGGATTGTTATAAGATTTTGGGAAAAAGAAATATTAAAAGAATCAGAAAAATGCGTTCAAATAGTTATTGATGCTGTTAAAACGAGAAAATAGTACCAAAAGTAATTTTCTACGAAACTCAAATATTCCAAAGTTTTATTATTTTTTCTTCACCCATTTCCCGCTTTCAATTTCTTTGCCTTTGTGGTTGTAATTATAAATGCAACATTAGCAATTTGTAATTTTGCCGGCACGTAGTTTTTGCGTCTGCTAATATTTTTATTCAACAAGAACAATTTTTCCTGTGTCAATAATTTTATTTTTGTTGATAATATTATAAAAATATAAACCTGATTTGTTTCCTTTTAAATTTATGATTATTTGATTTTCTGTAAATTCTTGGTGGTATATAATTTTTCCTGTAATATCATAAATATCTATTCTTGCATTTTTAATTTGTGGCCCTTTTTGTATATTTATAATGCCGTTGGTAGGGTTGGGGTAAACAATAACATCTTTTGTAAAATTTTGAATATTTTCTTTTATACCTGTTGTAAATGTTGTATTGCCCGTACTGTCAACTTTAATAATAAATGTGTCATAGTTTGGCAAATCTTGTTTAATACGATTACCTGTAATTAATGCTCCGCCATCTTTAATTGCTAAAATATTGTATAAATTATAACAAGCATCTCCACCGTAAAACCTTGTCCACATAATACTTAAATTTTTGTCTAATTTTGTAAGCATATTCCAATTCTTTGTTGCAGATGATAATATATACGGTGAAATTCCTCCTACATAAACTGCATTTTTATACATATAATCTACACCTTTTATTAATGGAAAATATTCTATGGTATCCAGTTTACCCCAAGATACTTCTTTTAAAAGATTTAAACTTGTATCTAATAATTGAACATTAATATCTTCGTCTTGCGGTGGGTAATCATAAAGAACTTTTCTGCTTGCAAATAATAATGTAGTATCGGAGAAGAAAGTTACGGATGAGTTGCCCCACAATCCATCATAAGTTGCATTTTCGGGCAAAATTCTTTGAATATTAATTATTTCAAAGTTTTCATCTAATTCTACAATTTGACATTCTAAACAGGAATAGGCTTCTTCAAAATGATAACCTGTAATAAAATACCCGCTGTTATCAGGTATTTCATCAATATCCCAAACAATTTGATAATTATGTTGAATCGGATAGTATTTAAAAAACAGCAAATCACCTTCTAAATTAAATTTTGCAGTAAACATATTTTCATCATCAAAAGCATTAGTCCCTGCACAACCTGTTACAACAAGATCAGAGTCAGAATTAATTATAGACCGCATAGTAAACATTAAAGTGTCATTTTCGAAAAAATTATATTCTTTTTGCCAAATTAAATTAAAATCATAGTCATATTTCAGAAAATAAAACCTTTCACGATTTAAAGATTTTCCTGTAATAAAATAAGCATCTTCAATATCATAGATATCTTGAAAAAAAACATCAACAATTCCAAAATCTGTTTCAAAAATTATTTCACCTTCAGGTGATATTTTCATTAATCTCGGAATCAAATCTGTATAATCTGTATCACCGCCAACTAATATAAAGTTGTTTTGCTTATCTTCTATTACATCTCGGATAAAAACATTCATATCAGGTTCATCAATAAGCATGTCAAATGCTTTTTGTTGCGATTGTCCCCAAAAAGGTATAATAATAAATATTAGAAGTGCTATTTTATATTTTATGAATAAAGGTTTCATTGTATAATATTTTAACATCGTTTTTTTTAAAAGCAAGTGTTATCGGAAATAATAACACTTGCAATTATAAAGCTATTCAATTTTATATTGTATGAGCTATTCCGTAATATACACGTATTGAATGACCAAAATATTTTTCAACATTGACATATTCTTGATAAAAATGATAAAGTACCCAACTTTTATAACTGTTTCCTTGCGGTATTAAATCTAATGTAATATCAAAAGCATCTTGCGTGCCGATTACATAATAATTCATCGGATCAACCGGAATACAAGGGGCATCAGGAAACGGAGGAGTGTCAAAATATTCATAGTACATCAAATAATCACCATATGGATTGTTTTGAGTTGCAAAATCAAGGTCATACGAAATTTTCCAGATATTATCAATATCAGTATAAAATTGAGCTATAGGCGGAGTTTCTATGCGAGCATATATTAAATCCGTAGCATCACAATTAGCAAGGCTAGTCCCGTCACAATCACCTAAATCTTGTCCATAGTACCAACCTTCAGTTATCGGCGGATAAGATTTTTCCGGATTTGTATTATAAACAAAGGCATAATAAACTTTAAATTCGTTATTAGCAAATTCAATATCCACAAGATCGTAAAATTTTAATGCATAATCTAATTCTTCAAAAGCAGAAATAATTGTTGTTTCTACAGTTAAATATGTTTTTGCAATTTCGTTATAATTAATTTTATTGCTTGATGTTTCTGCATCAATAAACATACTGTCAACTGTTATTGCATTTAAATCAGCATTTTCTCTTTCTTCTGTCAATATACAATACTCATAGTTTGCAAGTGCCTCAATATACCAAACAGCAGAATCAATACTCATTGTTTCGCCTGATTTATCACCGCTTTTCATCTTTTCTTTAAAGTTAAGAATTTTTTGCACTGTAGGGTCAATTACTTTTTCCTCCGTTAAGGTATCATCCTTTTTACATGCTGTGAACACAATGCTTATTACAAGCATAAACGTAAAAACTTTCAATAAATTTTTGTACATTTTAAATAATTTTTTGGTACTGCCGGTTCCCAAAGCAGTGTTTATAAAATATATAAAAAAGCGTGGGAACTGTAACTTATCCGACCCAGAGGTATCACCAAACACCCACAGTTACAAATAAGAACAGCCCACGCCAGAGGCGTGAGCATCAATCTTATTTCTTGTAACTGTTAAATTAATGGTGATTTACTGGGACAAGAAAATAAGCTAAACGCTTATTATTTTAATATTTTGTTTTAATTATGTCATGGTTTTTTATTAAATGTTATATTGCAAATGTAAATAATATTTTTTTTATTACATAATAAAAATCTAAAAGATATTTTATACAGAAAAACTTTTAAATTTGCATTTTTATTAAGTTTTGGGAAGAATATTATCAATAGATTACGGAAGAAAACGTGTAGGGATTGCTGTCAGTGATCCTCTTAAGATTATTGCAACCGGGTTAACAACAGTGCATTCAAAAGATATATTTGAATTTTTGAGAGATTATTTAGATAATGAAGAAGTTGAAACAATTGTTGTCGGATACCCGAAAGATCTTAAAAATAATGATGCAGAATCTATGAGATTTGTTAAACCGTTTATTAAAAAGTTACATAAAACCTTCCCCGATACAGAAATAGATATTTATGACGAAAGATTTACTTCTAAATTAGCAAAAATTGCAATGATTGAAGGAGGTTTAAAAAAGAAAGATCGGCAAAATAAAGCATTGATTGATAAGTTGAGTGCAGTAATAATCTTACAATCTTATATGGATTACAGAAAATTTAAAGAAAAATGATTTTACCCGTACATATAATCGGCTCATCGGTTCTCAGAAAAGTTGCAGTTGATATTGATAAAGATTATCAAGATATTAAAATATTGATTGAAAATATGTATGACACCATGCATAGTTCTGACGGAGTTGGTTTGGCTGCTCCGCAAACAGGAAAATCAATCAGATTATTTATTGTAGATGCTTCACCAATGGCTGAAGATGAACCGGAATTAAAAGACCTGAAAAAGACATTTATTAATGCTCGTATTACAGAGAAAAAAGGAGGTTTAACGCTTTCAAGTGAAGGATGTTTAAGTATCCCTGATATTAGAGAAGATGTTTTAAGATATCCGGAGATTACTATTGAATATGTTGATGAAAATTTTGAGAAGCATACAGAAAAATTTGAAGGAACTGCTGCAGTAATTATACAACATGAATATGATCATCTTGAGGGAATTTTATTTACTGATAAAGTTTCAGCATTAAGGAAAAAGTTTTTGAAAAGAAAATTAGCTAATATTGCAAAAGGAAGTTTTAACAGAAAATATAAAGTAATTCTAGGAGAAAAATACAGATAAATTGAAATGAACTTATACAAAATAGAAACAGGAAATTTAAAATTAGACGGAGGAGCCATGTTCGGGGTTGTTCCTAAAGCATTATGGCAGAATTTATATCCCGCTGACGAAAAAAATTTATGTAATTGGTCCATGCGATGCTTATTGATTGAAACAGAAGACAGGAAAGTTTTAATTGATACAGGAATGGGAGATAAACAAGGGAAGAAATTCTTCAGTTATTATTTGCCTAACGGAGATGAAACTCTTGAATCTTCATTAAAAGAGAACGGTTTTACTCCTGAAGATATTACCGATGTTATTTTAACTCATTTGCATTTTGACCATGTCGGAGGTGCTGTTAATTATAATGAAAAAAAAGAACTTGTACCCGCATTTCCCAATGCAATTTATCATGTCAGTCGATCTCATTGGGAGTTAGCCGTAAATCCTAACAGAAGAGAAAAGGCATCTTTTCTTCCCGAAAACTTCATACCTTTACAAGAGCATAAGCAATTAAATCTGATTGAAGATGAGGGAGAGATCATTCCCGGTATTGAAATAAAGATATTTAACGGCCATACAGTAGGGCAGATTATTCCTTATATAAAATATAAAAATAAGACAATAGTTTACGGAGGAGATCTTTTCCCTTCAACTGCACATATTCCTATGCCGTATATAATGAGTTATGACACACAACCTTTGATAACTCTAAAAGACAAAAAACGCTTTTTTGACGATGCCGTAAAACATGATCATGTTTTATTTTTTGAGCATGATATTTATAATGAATGTTGTACATTGATTGAAAATGAAAAAGGTGTAAGGGTAAAAGACCTTTTCACATTAGAAGAATTTATTAAAAATAATTAAAA
>JAUVIG010000008.1 GCA_030592825.1 Chlorobiota bacterium
TTAGGTATCATGTCTAAAATGGAGAAGTTATCACTCAAAGGCCATGATGTTAAAATAAGATGGTTTTATAGTGAAGAAGATAATGATTCAGAAGAAGCGGGTGAAGAATTTGAAAGCATATTAGACGTTAATTTTGAGTTGATTTCAGTGAAAAACAAAACAACCGGATTTAAAAACGAAGACTATTTTGACAGTTTAATTAATGGTTTTTCGTAAGCCTGCTTGTCGTAGTTTAACAACAGTGTATAAAACTATAATCATATTATTGGAACAGATAAATTTAATGAAGATAAAATTCCTGCGTTCTTGAACAAAAAACTCCGAAATCATTCGGAGTTTTTATTGTTATGTAGAGTATTTCATTTCAAATACTTATCCAACCACCCTTTAAATTCTCTTTGCCAAAGAATACCGTTTTGAGGGCTTAATACCCAATGGTTTTCTTCGGGGAAATATAAGAATTTGGCAGGAACATCTCTTAAAATTGCTGCATTAAATGCACTCATGCCTTGCGTTACAGCAATTCTGTAATCTTTTTGTCCGTGGATGACCATTATCGGAGTATCCCAATTTTGAACAAATTTATGAGGAGAATTGGCGTAACTGTTTTGTGCAATTTTATTGTTTTTATCCCAAAACGGTCCGCCTATATCCCAATCAGCAAACCATATTTCTTCTGTTTCCAAATATTGAGATTCAAAATTAAACATTCCGTCATGAGAAATAAATGCACTGAATCGTTTATCATGATTTCCGGCTAACCAAAAAACTGAAAACCCGCCGTAACTTGCACCTATTGCTCCCAGTTTATCTTCATCAATAAACTGTTCTTTTTTCAATTCATCAATGGCAGATAAATAATCTTTCATATTTTGTCCGCCGTAATCACCGCTTATTTGTTCATTCCACTCTTGCCCGAAACTCGGTAAGCCTCTCCTGTTAGGTGCTACAATAATATATCCGTTTGCAGCCATCATCTGAAAATTCCATCTGTATGAAAAGAACTGGCTGACAGAAGATTGAGGACCTCCTTGGCAATAAAGTATTGCCGGGTACTTCTTATTCGCATCGAAATGCGGCGGATAAATAACCCAAACTAACATATCTTTGTTATCAGTTGTTTTAACCCAACGTTCTTCAACTTTTGCAAGTTCAAGTTGATCAAGAACATCTTTATTTACAAAACTTAACTGTGTTTCTTCTCCTCCGGCATTTACGGCAAATATTTCAGTAGGAGAAGACATTGATTGTTTGGTTCCTATCAATTTACCGGACAATACGACAACAGTATGATAATTATGATCTCCTTTTGTTACGGCTTTAATCTCATTATTTTCAAGATTCAATTTATAGATTTGAAATCTTGCATGATAATCACTGATCGTATAAATATTTTTTCCGTCACCTGTCCAAACAATACCGTGAACATTTTGATCAAAATCAACCGTATGATCTGTCTTTTCTTTTGTTGCAAAATCATAAATAAATAATCGATTTTTATCAGATTCATATCCGTCTCTTTCCATACTTTCCCAAGCAATTTTACTGCCGTCGGGAGAATAAACGGGTGCTTTATCGTATCCGTTCATTCCTTCTGTTAAATTCGAAGTTTCTTTTGTCTCAAGATTATAAATATAAATATCAGAATTTGTTGAAAGAGTATATTCTTTTCCTTTTTTCTTCACACAAGTATAAGCGATTGATTTACTGTCGGGACTCCAAGTAATTTCTTCAAAGCCGCCGAATGGTTTTAGCGGAGAATCAAATTCTTCTCCTTCCATTATATCAATTTCATTTAATACAGACTTACCGTCAAAATCGGCAACAAAAATGTGGCTGTAAGAATCAACCCAAGTATCCCAATGTCGATACATTAAATCTTCAATAATTCTGGCATTTGCTTTCGGAAGATCAGGATACACATCTATAACATCTTCTATTAAATCAACTTCTTTTGCAAATAATATCTTACTCTCATCAGGCGAAATAATAAAGCCTGAAATACCTCCTTCAATTTCAGAAATTTGCGATTTTTCGGTTCCGTCAGCGTTCATCTTCCAAACTTGCATTCCTGTATCACCATAGGTCATAAAATAAATTACTTTACCGTCTTTGCTCCAAACAGCATTATATTCTCCTCCTGCTGTTTCAGTAATTCTTGTCATTTCTCCTCCTGAAGAAGACATTGTATAAAGTTCCCTGTTTCCTTTATTTTCCTGAATATCATAATAGCTGATTCCGAAAAGTAAAGTTTTTTCACCGGGAGATACTTGTACATCACCCAAGCGACCGAATGACCACAAAACTTCCGGTGTCATAATATCACTTTCAAGTTTTAATTCAGGTTTACCAATGATTTTCGCAACACTGTCATCAGTTCCTGTATCATTAGTTTTACACGATGTTGCAATCAGCAACAAAATTGAAAAAATGCATATTAAATTTCTCATAATTCTTCTTATTAATTTTTATATAAATTTAAAGCTGTTTTATTTCCCATTCAAAACCGTCTTTTTTATCTTTAACAGTTATTCCGATTTCATTCAATTTATCTCTTATTTTATCAGAAGTTTCAAAATCTTTATTCTTTTTTGCATCCGTTCTTAAATTTAAAAGAAGGTTCATAACATCATCCAATTTCCCGTTTGATGAACTTGATTCTGAATCATTTGTTAAACCGAGAATTTCAAAAAACATGATATTATACAGAGCCTTTAGTTCTGAAAGGTCATTTTCATTAATCGTTTCTGTTCCGGCAATAACAGAGTTAATTTTTTTAATCCCGTCAAATAAATGTGCAATTAATATCGGTGTATTCAAATCATCATTCAAAGCTTCGTATGATTTATTTTTTATAATATTCACATCAAATGAAGAATTTTTTGCGGGTTTTATTTTATCAAGTGCTGAAATCCCGTTCATTAATCTTTCTAAACCTTTTTGGGCAGCTTTTAATGCTTTGTTTGAAAAATCCAACGGATTTCTGTAATGTGCCTGTAACATAAAAAATTTCACAACTTGCGGACTGTAAGCTTGCTCTAATAATTCATGATCTCCGGAGAACATTTCATCAAGCATAATAAAATTCCCTAATGACTTACTCATCTTTTGTCCGTCTAATGTAATCAGATTATTATGCATCCAATATTTCACAGAATCATATCCGTTTGCTGCTTTTGATTGTGCAATTTCACATTCGTGATGCGGAAATTGAAGATCCAATCCTCCACCATGAATATCAAATTTATCACCAAGATATTTAGTGCTCATTACTGAACATTCTAAATGCCAACCCGGAAATCCTATACTCCATTCAGAAGGCCAACGCATAATGTGTTCCGGCATAGCTTTTTTCCATAAAGCAAAATCAAACGGATTTTTCTTTTCGCTTTGCCCTTCTAATTCTCTTGTGTTTGACTGTAAATCATCTAATATCCTGCCTGATAACTTACCGTAATTATATTTTTTCGAATATTTTGCAACATCAAAATAAACCGACCCGTTTACTTCATAAGCAAATCCGTTTTCAAGGATTTTTTTTGCCATTTCAGCTTGTTCAATTATATGAGCTGATGCATGCGGCTCAATACTTGGCCTCAAAGTATTCAGCTGTTCCATATTTTTATGATAGCTGTTCGTATATTTCTGAACAATTTCCATCGGTTCAACTTGTTCCAATTTTGCTTTTTTAGCAATTTTATCTTCTCCTTCATCAGCATCATTTACCAAATGACCTACATCAGTAATATTTCTAACATATCTCACTTTATATCCGAGATGTTTTAAATATCTGAATACCAAATCAAATGTTATTGCCGGACGTGCATGCCCGAGATGAGAATCACCGTAAACCGTAGGTCCGCATACATACATCCCTACAAAAGGTGGATTTATGGGTTCAAACTTTTCTTTTTTACGGTTTAGTGCGTTATATATATAAAGATTGTTTTTCATAATACTATAATTGTTTCATTATTTAAAAAGTTCTGTCTTATATTTTCATTGCTAAATTGTTCTGTTGTTTCAGTGTTATTTTATTAACAATTAAGCAATAAAACAATGTAACAATTTTCTCATTTATTAGATATAAAAGAACTTAAAGAAATAGTATTTATATATAATTTAAAGTTATCATTTTGTCATTGTTACACTCACATTATTAATTTTTCCGCCCATAGGAGGATTCATTTTTGAGACTTTAATAGTTATTAATTTTACATTTTCCATATTTTCATATAAAGAATCTAATATCCTGCCTGCAATATTTTCTAATAAATTAGATTTTTTCTTCATTTCAGCCTTAATTATTTTATATGCTGTTTGATAATTTACGGCATCATTAATATTATCACTTTCAGCTGCTTTGCTGCAATCTGTTTCAATTTTTAAATTGATTAAAAACCGATTACCAACGATTTGCTCTTCTTTATAATGCCCGTGATAAGCATAAAATTCCATTCCTTCTATCTCAATATAGCCCATTTGTAATAATTAACTTGCTTATATTGGTGCAAAGTTATTAAAAAACAATAATTCATTTGTATTAATTAATAAATTTCAAAGATCTTATTGAAATTACGGCTAAATTTCTTTTTGAGGTGCTGTGAATAATCATTACTGTTTAAATATGAAAATATAAGTACAATAAAGTAATAAGGTTTTGTTATACTTATTTTTATACATGCTTGTCCTGTTAAGGACTAAATATTGGTAAAAAGGTTTAAACTTGATTGCTTGCCGTGCTGTTAAGTACGGAATATTGGTTTAAAAATATTTTTTGTCTTGAAATATGGTTTTATAAGTGTATGTTATATAATTTGTATAAAGCTCAATTCATTTTATCTTTGCGAAATAATTTATACAGACTGATAAAAATGACAGATAAAAACCAAAATGATTCTTCTGAAAACAAGAAATCCCTAAACTTCATCGAACAAATTATTGAAGAAGACTTAAAATTAGGCAAACATACAGAAATTATTACTCGTTTTCCGCCTGAACCTAACGGATATTTGCATATAGGACATGCAAAATCTATTATTCTTAATTTTGGATTGGGAAATAGTTATAACGGAAAAACCAACCTTCGTTTTGATGATACTAATCCTGAAAAGGAAGATGTTGAATATGTTGATTCCATTTTAGAAGATGTTAAATGGTTAGGCTTTAATTGGGACGGAGAAGTACATTATGCCTCCGATTATTTTGACCAACTTTATGAGTGGGCAATAAAGTTAATTAAAGACGGATTTGCTTACGTTGATGATCAAACCGGTGAAGAAATATCTGCAAGCAGAGGAACTCCTACCCGACCCGGCAATAAAAGTCCTTATAGAAACCGCTCTGTTGAAGATAATCTTGAGCTTTTTTATAGAATGAAAAACGGCGATTTAAAAGACGGTGAAAAAGTTTTGAGAGCCAAAATTGACATGAGTTCACCGAATATGCATATGCGCGATCCGGTTATGTACCGTATTAAACATGCACATCATCATCGTACCGGTGATAAGTGGTGCATTTACCCCATGTATGATTTTACACACGGACAATCTGATTATATCGAAAGTATCACACATTCAATATGTACTTTAGAATTTGAAAATCATCGTCCGTTATATGATTGGTTTCTTGACCATATTTATGAAAAGGGCAGAATAAGACCAAGGCAAATTGAATTTGCTCGATTGAATTTAAGTTACACAGTAATGAGCAAAAGAAAATTAGCAGAACTTGTTGAAGGTAATTATGTTATAGGATGGGATGACCCGCGAATGCCTACCATTTCAGGTTTAAGGAGAAGAGGCTACACTCCGGAGTCTCTAAAGGTTTTTACAGAAAAAGTCGGAATTGCGAAAAGAGAGAACATTATTGATGTCGGGTTATTAGAATTCAGTATAAGAGAACATCTTAATAAGGCAGCACAAAGGGTTATGGTTGTTCTTGACCCTCTTAAAGTTACAATTACAAATTATCCTGAAGGTCAAAATGAACTTTTGCCTGCAGTGAATAATCCTGAAGATGAAACAATGGGTAAAAGAGAAGTACCTTTTTCAAGAACAATTTATATTGAAAAAGAAGACTTTAAAGAAGAAGCAAACAGAAAATTCTTCAGATTGAAACTCGGTAGTGAAGTTCGATTAAGATATGCTTATTTTATAACTTGTAATGAAGTTATTAAAGATAAAGACGGCAATATAACAGAGTTATTATGCACTTATGATCCTTTATCAAAAGGAGGAAAATCACCCGACGGCAGAAAAGTAAAAGGAACACTTCACTGGGTTTCTGCCAAACATGCATCAGATATTGAAGTAAGACAATACGACAGGCTGTTTAACGATGAAGCTCCTGATTCTCATAAAGATAAAAATTTTAAAGAATTCATAAATCCTGATTCTTTAACAATTATTGAAAACTGTAAAGCAGAACCATTCCTTTTAAAAGCAAAAGCAGGTGATAAATACCAATTTGAAAGAAAAGCTTATTTCACTCTCGATAAAGATTCAAACAAAGAAAAACTAATTTTTAACAGAACAGTAACATTAAGAGATTCATGGAAAAAGCAAAGTAAATAAGCAGCTTTAATATATTTTTTTGATAAATCCAATATTTTTACAACTTTTGCATTGTTAATAAATTATATATAATGTCTAAAATTATAGTAAACAGCCTTAAAGAATTTGCATCATTAGAAGGTACAGAAATCGGAGTTTCCGATTATATGAAAATTAATCAAGATCAAATTAGTAAATTTGCCGATGCCACCCTTGATCATCAATGGATACATACTGATCCGGAACGTGCAAAAGAAACTCAATTCGGATCAACTATTGCTCACGGATATTTAACACTTTCGATATTACCCTATCTTTGGGAACAAATTATTGAAGTTAATAATATTAAAATGCAAGTTAACTACGGTATTGATAAATTCAAATTTATGGAAGCCGTAAGAGTAAATGATGAAGTTCGTTTAAAAGTAAAGATTCTCAGTATAAAAGACCTTAGAGGTATTTGTAAAGCAGAAATGCTTACAACACTTGAAATTAAAGGCAGAAAAAAACCCGCATATGTCGGTCATGTTCTCTTTTTATATCATTTCAAATAATAAAACTCCGGAAGTTTAAATTCCGGAACATTCTATTCCGATATTTCCCGAACATCCTAATGTTTTTGTTCGCAGAATAATCATTTTATTTCGTCCCTGATTCTTTTAATTTTTCAGCATTTTCCGCAATTTGCAATTTTTCAATAATCTCATCTAAATCACCGTCAACAATATTTTGCAAATTATATAAAGTAAGTTTAATTCGGTGGTCAGTAACACGGCCTTGAGGATAATTATAGGTTCTGATCTTGGCAGAACGATCACCGGACGAAACCATGGTTTTACGTTTAGAAGAAATATCATCAAGGTACTTTTGATACTCAAGATTATAAAGTCTTGTTTTTAATTCTTTCATTGCTTTTTTCAAATTCTTAAGTTGCGACTTTTCATCTTGACAAGTTACAACGAGACCGGTCGGAATATGTGTTAATCGAATAGCAGAATAAGTTGTGTTTACAGATTGACCGCCGGGACCCGATGAACAATATGTATCTTTTCTGACATCTGCGTCATTTATTTCAATATCAATATCTTCTGCTTCAGGTAAAACAGCTACCGATGCAGCTGAAGTATGTACACGCCCTTGTGTTTCTGTATCCGGAACTCTTTGAACTCGATGCACTCCGGATTCGTATTTCATAATACCGTAAACACCGTTTCCTGTTACTTCTAAAACAATTTCTTTATACCCTCCTTGTGTTCCTTCAGTTATTCTGTTTACTTCAATCTTCCAACCTTTGTTTTCACAAAATTTTGTGTACATTCTAAATAAATCACCGGCAAAAATACTTGCTTCATCGCCGCCTGTTCCTGCACGAATTTCAACAATTGCATTTTTATCATCCTCAGGGTCTTTTGGCAGGAGCAATACTTTTATTTCTTCTTCCAAGACATCTCGCTCTTGCAGCAAAGCATCTATTTCCTCCTTTGCCATTTGTCTCATTTCCGGATCACTTTCATCATTTAACATTTCTTTTGAAGATAATATATTTTCAATGATGTTTTTATATGTTTTAAAAGCGCTGACAATCGGTCCAAGACTTTTATATTCTTTATTTAACTTAATAAATTTTTCTCTGTTTGATATAATTTCCGGATCTGAAAGATTTTTTTCCACTTGTTGGAATCTTTCCGAAACTCCTTCCAATTTATCTAAAATCATATTTTTGCTCATATTTATCTTTTTAATGGAGAATGCAAAACTATAAAATAAAAATATTAGTTTAAGTATATTTTCAATCTTTAATAGAATTACTATTTTTGTATAATAATTAATCGTTTTTAAAATAAACAAATGAAGAAAATCCCTTCCGTAAATATCATTGTATTAATATTATCACTATTATTATCGGTACAATGCGGTACAACAAAATCTAAAGACTTAAAAAATAAAGAAAGTCGTACAGATATTCAACGAGATAAAGTTGTGAATTATGCAAAAAAACAAATCGGAGTTAAATACGTTTATGCAGGAAATACTCCCAAACAAGGATTTGATTGTTCCGGTTTTACAAAATATGTTTTTTCAAATTTCGGTTATAACGTTCCGAGAAGGTCTGTTGATTACGGATCAACAGGTAAAAAAATAAATGTAAAAGAATGCAAAAAAGGAGATATTCTGCTTTTTACAGGGAGAAACAAAAGTAAAAGAGTTACAGGACATGTCGGAATTGTTGTTTCAAATTCTACCGGTACCATAAAATTCATTCATGCATCATCATCAAGAGGTATCGTGATATCTGATATGAATGTAAAATATTATAAAGAAAGAATACTCGGTGTCAGACGAATTATTTACTAATAAAGATACATAACTGATCTTTTGCAATGGATTTAATAAAATCTGAAAATATATCTTATAATTGGGCTGATAAAGTCATTTTGATTGCAGAAGATGAAGTTATGAACTATCTTTATCTTGAGGAAGCATTAAAAGAAACTAAGGCAAA
The DNA here is from genome assembly GCA_030592825.1 of Chlorobiota bacterium. Taxonomy (GTDB): domain Bacteria; phylum Bacteroidota; class Bacteroidia; order Bacteroidales; family JAADGE01; genus JAADGE01. Next base: position 9,058 of record JAUVIG010000008.1, read on the forward strand.
AATAATTTGGTGTAAAAACGGCAAAGAAGCAGTTGATAAGATCATTTCCGAGCAAATTAAAGTTGATCTTGTTCTTATGGATATTAAAATGCCGGAAATGAACGGATACGAAGCAACTAAAAAGATCAAATCATTTTACCCCAAATTACCGATTATAATACAAACTGCATTTGCCATGCCCGAAGAAAGAAAAAAAGGATTTGAAGTCGGCGGTGATGAATATATTGAAAAACCGATCAGGCAAAACAAATTACTTTCAATAATTAATCAATTCATTAACATAAGAAAAAAACATGTTCGATAATTTAATGTCTCAGATGCAAGAACAAGCAAATGAAATTAAAAAGAAACTTGACAATACTGTTGTTGAAGGAGAAGCTGAAAACGGACTTGTTAAAGTTAAAGCAACCGGGAATAAAAAAATTTTAAGCATTGAAATCAGCGATGATCTTGCAGATGACAAAGAAGCTGTTGAAGACCTTGTAATAGTTGCTGTAAATAAAGCATTAGAAAAAGCTTCCGGAATTGCCGCAAAAGAAACCGGTGATTTGGCAAAAGATGTGCTCCCGGATATCGGGAACTTATTCGGATAAATAAAAATCATAAAACAAAGATTATTAATTACTTAACTATAATTTAAACGTATGAAAACATTTAAAATCTCATTATTATTTCTTTTTACTTTTTTTCTTTCAAGTAACATTCAAGCACAAAAATCAGATGATCCCGTAGAAGGATATGTTTTTGAAGAAGACTTCAGAATATCGGTAACTTCGGTTAAAAACCAATATCGTTCAGGAACTTGCTGGAGTTTTTCAGCTTTATCCTTTCTCGAAGCTGAATTAATACGAATGGGAAAAGGTGAATTCGACTTTTCTGAAATGTTCATTGTGAATCACTGCTACAAAGATAAAGCAGATCGCTATGTCAGGATGCACGGAAATCTGAATTTCACCGGCGGCGGTGCTTTTCATGATGTAATTTATGTTTTGAAAAATTACGGTTTAGTTCCCGAAGAGATTTATAAAGGGCTGAATTACAGCACCGAAAAACATATTCACGGTGAATTAGATGCTGTATCAGCAAAATTTATGAAAGGTGTTATCGAAAATAAAAATAAAAAAATTACTCCGGTTTGGAAAGATGCATTTGCCGGAATTATTGATTCATATCTCGGTAAATTGCCCGAAAATTTCACGTACAGCGGTAAAAAATACACTCCTGAAAGTTATGCTGATGATGTGTTAGGATTAAACGCTGATAATTATATTGAAATAAGCAGTTTTTCGCATTACCCGTTTTATTCAACTTTTATTCTTGAAGTTCCGGACAACTGGTTATGGGGAAGTGTTTACAATCTTCCTTTAAATGAATTTACTGAAGTTATTGATCATTCTTTGAAAAACGGATATACTGTTGCATGGGCAGCAGATGTGAGCCACAAGGGATTTTCTTACAATAAAGGTATTGCCGTTATTCCCGAAACAGACGTTGAAAATATGGAAGGGCTTGAAAAAGCAAAATGGGAAAAACTATCCAAAAGTGAACGAGAAAGTCAAATTTATGCACTAAATTCAATAGTAAAAGAAAAGAAGATCACTCAAGAACTTCGTCAAGAATCTTTTGATAACTATACTACCACTGATGATCACGGAATGCTTATCGTTGGAAAAGCTCATGATCAAAACAGAAATGAATATTACATTATCAAAAATTCATGGGGGATCGGCGGCAAATACGAAGGATATTTCTATGCTTCAAAAGCATTTGTAATTATGCAAGCAACCAATATAATGGTAAATAAAGAATCTATTCCGAAAGAGATTAGAAAAAAACTAAACATCTGACAATACGGGGAACTAATTGTTCCCTGTTTTATTTTACATTATGAAAATAAGAACCGGCATAGGATACGATGTTCATAAATTGGTTGAAGGCAAAACCTTAACTGTAGGAGGCATTGAAATTCCGCATTATAAAAGCAGTCTCGGACATTCAGACGGAGATGTTTTAATACATGCAATTTGTGATGCATTACTTGGTGCAGCAAATTTAAGAGACATCGGCTTTCACTTTCCTGATACTTCCGAAAAATACAAAGGAATTGACAGCAAATTATTATTAAAAGATGTTATTACTCTCTTAAAAAAAAACGAATATGAAATCAGCAATATCGACTCAACAATTATACTGCAAAAACCAAAAGTAAGAGATTATATACCGTTAATGACAAAAAAATTAGCTTCTTGCATGCAAATATCCGAAAATGATATTTCAATTAAAGCCACAACAACAGAAAAACTTGGTTTTGAAGGAAAAGAAGAAGGAATTACAGCACTTGCAACTGTTTTGATTATTAAATACTAAATCATCTTTCTGTTATTAAAAATTCTTTAAAATTATCCGAATTAATTACTTTAAATTGATGATTTTTGTATGTCTTTTTGAAAAGATCAGGTAAATTTACTTTTTTATTTGGATTATATTTTATTTCATAAGCATAAAACAAACCATTTCGTTCTTCAATATAATCTATTTCTTTCTGTTCATACGTCCTCCAAAAATACGTATTAAATAAAGTTTTATGATGGTAATGTAATTGTTTAAGCCGTTCAGAAATACAGAAATTTTCCCATAAAGCACCAATGTCATTTCTAAAATCAAGAGTATTCAAATTTTGAATAATCATATTTCTGATGCCGATATCCCAAAAATAAATTTTTCTGCTTTTCCCAATCTCATTGCGTAAGTTTCGTTTTAATGCCGGCAGTCTGAAAATAATAAAACTTTCCTCTAAAAGATGAATATATTTTTGAACAACGCTTTGATCAATTCTTAATTTATTAGCCAGTTCAGTATAAGACACTTCATGACCTGTTTGAAAAGCTAAAAGTTTAAGTAAATGTATAAATATTTCAGGTTTCTTTAATTTCTGAAACGTAAAAATATCTTTAAACAAATAACTGCTTGCTATTTCTTTCAAATTATCAGTTCCGGTTTCTTCATCATTTAAAATTACAGAAGGATATAAACCAAAACGTAAAATTTTATTAAGCACTCTTTTTTGCTCAATGAAATTCATATCTTGTGTGTACTCATTATAGGACAAAGGGAAAAGATGATATACTTTTTTCCTGCCGGTTAAAGGTTCACTAATTTTATTTGAAAGTTCAAAACTTGAAGACCCGGTTGCAATTATTTTCAAATGATTGTGTTCATCTGCCAATATTTTTAACACAATACCAATATTTTTAATTCTTTGTGCTTCATCCAAAACTAATAAATCCAATTTTTTAATTTCTTGTGATAAGACAGATATATTCTCATACGAAAATGTTTGTTGAATATCAAAATAATCACAATTAAAATAAACAGATTTCTTTGTATAATTTTTTATGATTTCCTTCACAAGAGTAGTTTTACCAACCTGCCTTGCACCATATATTACAATAATTTGTTTTCCGCTCTTGTTATTAATTGTTTTTTCAATATCTTTCTTTATAGTCCTGGAAATAATCATATCACCTTTTTTTGCAAATATAAACAAAAAAATAATTCTATTCATGCATTTTAGTATAATTAAAAGACTAAACTCTTGTATTTTATACGAATTACAAGACCAAACTCTTGCAATTCAATCGAAATACATAACTTTAACCTAAATTTTTGCCGATTTATTTATCTTCTAATACCAAAAACACACTATTTTACTAACTCACTATCACACTATAAACTATCATTCCAATTCACCAAAACCCTACTTCGTGTTAATAAGAAAACTCATATTTTATTGATAGAGGCTATAAGAAAGCGTCAAGAACGAAGCATCCGAATATTGATAATCAGGAGTTTACTATTGTAAATGACTGATTGTCAATTTGAGGATAATGAAGTTATTGTCGTTTTCTTATAGCCACTACTTCCTGAAAATATCCTTTTTCAAATTATCATAAGCATCAAAAGCAATCCTGTTTGAAAACAAAATTGTTAATACAACATTCATAATTGCCGATGAAAAAATAGTAATTATTAACATGATTTGATATTTCACGGCAACACTCGGTTCACTGCCGCCGAGTATTTGCCCGGTCATCATTCCGGGTAAAGAGATTAAACCCATAACAGCAGTAGTGGCAATAGTCGGATTAAAAGCCTTCTTCAATGCATCTCTCATAAACGGATGCAGTGCTTCATTGTGAGTTGCTCCGTTTGCCAAATGCCATCTGTAATAATTCTCTTCTTCGTCAATTCTTATATAATATGCATCCAAGGCAATAATAATTGTTCTTAAAGTATTTCCCATCAACATTCCTGTAATCGGGATGAAATACCTTGCATCAAAAATATTATTAAGTTTTATAACATATCCTAAAAAATAAGCATCGGTTACAGCTATACTAATAATGCCCGAAAACAGAACCGGAATAAAAAACAAACGAAATTTTAAGCCTGTTCTTCTTATAATCGTATAACTTGCTATCAGCGACATAATTACAACCCATACAATATTAATTGCGGCATTGTTCAGTTTAAAAATATACTCTAAATACACACCAACTAAAAGTAATTGAATCGTCATCCTTATTGTTGATACTATTGTATCTTTTACCAAACCCGTTTTATAATACCAAAGTATCAGTACGGGAATTAACATTAAAGCATATCCTGCAAACAATTCAAAATAATTAATATCAACTACTTTATCCATATAATCATTTATAATTCAATTACTTTATCCGAATTCTTAATCCAATATTCATCATGTGTTGAAGCAATAACTGTTAGGTCTTTAATTGATAATATATAATCCGTTACAATTTTCTTAACATTTTCATCAAGTGCAGAAGTGGGTTCGTCTACTAATAATAGAGGTTTTTTCAATAAAAGGCAACTTAACAAAATAATTCTTTGCTTTTGCCCTCCTGATATTTCTTTTACTTTCTTGTATAACATATCTTCTGTTAAATTAAATTTTGAAAATAAGCTGAAAACATCTTCTTTCCCCGGCTTTAAGTCTTTGTTCAAAGCAAATTCAAAAGGTGTATATAAAAGCTCTTCAACTGTTTTTGAATTTAATGAAGTATCTTGAGGTAACCATGCAATTTTTTTTCTGATTTCTCTGACAGTTGTTGCATCTTGTTGAATTCCGCAAACCTCAACATTACCCTCAAAATGAGGAATAAATCCGGCAATAACATTTAACAAAGTAGTTTTACCCCTACCCGATTCTCCTGTCAATGCCAATTTTTCACCCTTATTTAAAGATAATGAAAAATCTTTAAAAATAACTTCGTTTTGAAAACTGATATTCAAATTCTTTATTTTTATCATATAAATTAATCTTTGCGGTTCTACCATTATTTTAATGGAAATATTTTTTTATAAATGCAGCTATATGGCAATTTTTAACACTTGAATGCTACAATGATTATATGCTTATATAATTAAATAACAGATAGATATGTAACGAAATTAAGATGTATTTTTGTATTTAACTCATTTTATATTATTAATCACCTTCATTTAATTCAGAAACTAATTCATTTGCTTTCACTTTTGCATTTTTTAATATTGCAATTCCTTCTTTTGTAATACTGTAATATTTTCTAATTTTTCCGTTTACATTTTCTTTTTCAGACGATATATATCCGTCTTTTTCTAGTTTATGAAAAATTGGGTAAAGTGTACCGTATGAAATATCATATCCGTGCCTTTTTAATTCATTCTGAAATTTAGCACCGAAAACAGGCTCTTTTGAAGCATGATGTAAAATATGAAGTCGAATAAACCCAAATAACAAATCTCTTATTAACTTATTTTCCATATTATTATGTTTCTTAAACTAATTGACTGTTATATTATCGAAAAACAATATTGCAAAGATATATCGTTTTTCGATAATACAAAAATATTTTAAAAATACTTTGCACGCATAAGATTTTTTTTGTAAATTTGCAATGCACGCATAAGATTTTTTATGAAACTAAAAGACACAATTGACTTTCACATCAAAGGAACTTGGCATTCTTTAACAAAAATGTATAACAGAATAGCGGCTAAATATGATGCATCACAAACAGTTGCATATATTCTGGTTAATATTGATAAAGAAGGAACACCTGCCACTCACATTGCTGCAAGACTCGGCATGGAAGCTACAAGTTTAAGCAGAGTATTGAAAAAAATGGAAGACCAACAATATATCTTTAAAAAAGTTGATAAATCTGATAAAAGAATAATGAAAATCTTCCTAACTTCTCTCGGAGTTGAAAAAAGAAAAATTGTCAAGCAAATTTTGATTGATTTTAACAAAAAGGTTTTAATAAAAATTTCAAAAGAGGAAATGAAAATATTTTATAAAGTCATAAATACTATAAATGAACTGGCATATCAAGAAAATCCGGTAAATATAAAGTGAACCGAAAATTAAACAGAAACAATAACATCCGAGACATCAAAAAATCCTGATAAGGATTTAACAATACAGATGCAACCTGTGAAAAAAAGCAGTTGTAAAAACCAACTTAAAAGAACATAACATTAAGTTTAATGAAAAATATTTATTATAATTATCACAAATAAAATTGTTCAACACCTATGGTGTTGTTGCATATCGGGTAAGTTTTATTCCACAGGTTTCACCTGCGGTTATTATAGTTGAACCACTTTGTGGTTTTTATTGACAAGTATTATTAACACTATAAACAAATTATCACAACCAAAAAAATACAGCAAATACACAATAAAACAGATATAAGTCAAAACCAAAAACATCAGTAAAATCAAAAAAATCCTGATAAGGATTTAACAATAATAACCACAGGTGAAACCTATGGAAAAAGACAATAGTAATAACCAACCCTGAAAGGGTTGAACAACAATATCATTTTTTGCTAAAAAAGTTAACTTAATATCTAAATAATTCAACACAATATAAACATGGCAACTTACACACAAATTCTCTATCAAATCGTTTTCTCAACCAAAAACAGAGAAAAGGCTCTCATAAAAAACCACAGAGAAAAGCTGTTCCGATACATTTGGGGAATTTTAAAAAACAAAAAATGTATATTGTATCAAATTAACGGAGTAGACGACCACCTCCATATTGCAACACATGTTCATCCGACTGTTGCAGTTGCATCTTTGGTAAAAGATATTAAAGTTTCATCATCCGATTGGATAAAAGGACAAGGATTATTCCCGAAATTTAAAGCATGGCAAGTTGGTTACGGTGCATTTACTTATTCCGTAAATGAAAAAAAAGCATTAGTAAATTATATAAAAAAGCAAGAAGAACATCATAAAACAATAAGTTTCCGTGAAGAATATATCGAACTTTTACAAGAACATAATATTGAGTTTAATGAAAAATATTTATTATAATTATGTTCAACACCTACGGTGTTGTTGTATATCGGGTAGGTCTTACTCCACAGGTTTCACCTGCGGTTATTATTGTTGAACCGCTTTGCGGTTTTACTGACAAGTATTATCAACACTATAAACGAATTATCGCAACAAGAAAAGACAGAAAATATAAAACAAAATAGATATAAATTATAAACAAAAACAGAAAATAAAACAAATATGAAATAAAAATAATAACATCCGAAGCATTAAAAAATCCTGATAAGGATTTAACAATAATAACCGCAGGTGCAACCTGTGGAAAAAGATAATAGTAATAAACAACCCTGAAAGGGTTGAACAACAATAACATTTTTCACAAAGAAAGTTAACTGAAAAATAGATTATAAAAATTACATGAAATCAGAATTATCAATATTTTCAAGAGTATATAAATACCGAGAACGTGAAGGCAAAAATGCAAAAGAAAAGGACATTACAGAATTTATGTCTGAAAAAGAAGACCATATCATAGCAATGAAAAAGTTCCTTAAAGAAGCAATAAACGAAATAGCAAAAATCAAACAAAAACATCCAAAAATATCTACAAAATAATAAAATCATAAAAATCATAAAAAATCAGCGTCAAAAAAAATACTAAAATCTAAATCCAATAAATCATGACAAGAAGAATAAAAAAAGCAGCAGTTCTCGGCTCCGGAGTGATGGGTTCCGGAATAGCTTGTCATTTTGCGAATATAGGTCTCGAAGTTTTACTTATCGACATCATACCCCGCGAACTGACAGATGCTGAAAAAGCAAAAGGACTGACACTTGAAAACAAACCGGTACGAAACCGCATTGTAAACGATGCATTAAAAGCATCTCTGAAATCAAAACCGTCCCCAATTTACAGACAAGAATTTGCAAAACGCATTACAACAGGTAATTTCGATGACGATTTAAAAGACATCGCAACTTGTGACTGGATTATTGAAGTTGTAATAGAACGACTTGACATCAAGCAGCAAGTTTTTGCAAATGTTGAGAAATACAGGAAAAAAAGCACAATTGTAACAACAAATACTTCCGGGATTTCTATTGAAGCTATGCTTGAGGGCAGAAGCGAAGATTTTCAAAAACATTTTTGCGGAACACATTTTTTCAATCCGCCGAGATATTTGAAATTATTTGAAATTATACCTTCAACAAAAACAGACCCCGAAGTTATTAAATTTCTCGGCGATTATGCACGTAGATTTTTAGGCAAAACAACCGTTCATGCCAAAGATACACCGGCATTTATTGCCAATCGTATCGGTACATTTTCTATTATGTATCTTTTCAATAATGTTCAAAACTACGGTTTAAACATTACTGAAATTGATAAATTAACAGGAACAATTATCGGCCGGGCAAAATCTGCAACTTTCAGAACAGCTGATATTGTTGGTTTGGATACTTTAGTTCATGTTGCAAACGGTATCAAAAACAGCACGAGTGATGAAGGAAACAATTATTTTAAAATTCCGGATTACGTTCAAAAAATGATTGAGAAAGGTTGGTTGGGTTCAAAAACAAAAAAAGGTTTTTCTACAAAACTTATGGTCGAAGGCAAAAAAACATTCCCAACTCTTGATTTTGAGACGATGGAATACACAATTGATGCCAAGCCTAAATTCAGTGTCTTTGAAAAAACAAAAGGTTTGGGACTTAAAAAAAGGCTTCCGGTTTTTATGAATGATAAAGGAAAAGTCGGAGATTTCTTTAAAGACTCTTTTTATTCTTTATTTTGGTATTCTTCAAATCGCATACCCGAAATAAGCAATGAAATATACAAAGTTGATGATGCTCTGAATGCAGGCTTCGGATGGAAAATGGGACCTTTTGAAACTTGGGATGCTGTAGGAGTAGAAGAAACCGTTAAAGCAATGGAAGAAGCAAGCAAAAAACCGGCACAATGGGTTTATGATATGCTTGAAAGCGGAGCAAAATCATTCTATAAAGTTGAAAACGGGGTCAAAAAATTTTATGATATTACATCAAAATCTTATAAAGTTATTCCGGGAAGCGAAGACATCATTTCTTTAGATGTATTGCGAGAAACGAATGTACTTTACACCAATGAAGAAGCGACAGTATTTGATATTGGTGACGATGTGCTTAATGTTGAGTTTCATTCAAAAATGAATGTAATCGGCGGCGGAACTTTGCAAGCAATAAACAAAGCTGTTGATTTGGCTGAAGAAAAATATAAAGCAGTAATAATTTCAAACGAAGCAGACCATTTCTCGGCAGGTGCAAATGTAGGTATGATATTTATGATGGCAGTAGAACAAGAATGGGATGAATTAAACTATGCCGTTCAAATGTTTCAAAACACTATGATGCGTCTGCGTTATTCGTCAATTCCGGTTATTGCGTGTCCTCACGGAATGGCACTTGGCGGCGGTTGCGAACTTTCAATGCATTCAGACAAAGTTATTGCTCATGCCGAAACATACATGGGACTTGTTGAATTTGGCGTAGGTCTGATTCCCGGCGGCGGCGGAACAAAAGAATTTGTACTTCGCTTGGGTGATGAAATAAAAGAAGGTGATACTCGCAATAATGCATACCTTAATCGTTATCTCACAATCGGACAAGCAAAAGTTTCGACCTCGGCTTATGAAGCTTTCGATTTGGGTTACTTACGTGAAGGTATTGATGAAGTTATTATCAGTCAGATTGACCAACTCTCTTATGCTAAAAAAGTTGCATTACAAATGCATGAAAAAGGATATTCACAACCTGCAGCTCGCAACAATGTAAAAGTTCTCGGTAAAGAAGTTCACGGAATGTATCTTGTTGGTGCAGACAGCTTTACACAAGGTGGTTACATGAGCGAACACGACAAGCTTATTGCCGAAAAGCTCGGATATGTTTTGGCAGGAGGTGATATTTCGCAAGCAATGACGGAAGTAGATGAAAAATACCTGCTCAAACTTGAAAGAAAAGCATTTATTGAGCTGTGTATGCAGAAAAAAACACTTGAAAGAATTCAAAGTTTGATAACTAAAGGTAAAATTTTAAGAAATTAACAATATTAATAGGATAGAACCATCCCCCTATCCCCCTTCAAAGGGGGAATAATTCCCCCTTTGAAGGGGGGTAGGGGGATGTAATCCGAATCAAAATTAATAATTTAAAAAATTTTTAAATGGAAGCATATATAGTAGGCGGATACAGGTCAGCGATTGGCAAAGCACCCAGAGGAGAGTTTCGATTTACTCGTCCCGATGATATAGCAGTTGCGGTTATCAGACACCTTATGAATGATTTTCCGCAAATAGAAAAATCAAGAATAGACGATATAGTGGTAGGAAATGCATTCCCTGAAGCTGAAAGCGGCTTAAATATAGGCAGAATGATTTCAATAATGAGCATGGACACAGTAGAAGTTCCGGGTTCAACAATTAACAGATATTGTGCATCAGGCATAGAAAGTATTGCAATTGCAACAGCAAAAATAAAAAGCGGAATGGCAGATATAATTATTGCCGGAGGAGCAGAAACTATGTCTTTGATTGCTATGGGAGGTTGGCGAAGCCTACCAAATCCCGAAGTTGCAAAAACACACCCGGATTGGTGGCACGGAATGGGCTTAACAGCCGAAGCTGTTGTAAAAGAATACAATATCACCCGAGAAGAGCAAGATAAATTTGCTTTAAAATCGCATGAAAAAGCATTAAAAGCACAAGCAGGCGGTAAATTCAACAGTCAAATTGTTCCTTTTGAAGTTACCGAAGATTATTTTGCTGAAGGTAAAAAGCAAACAAGAAAATATACAGTTGATAAGGATGAAGGACCAAGAAAATCTAATATTGAAGGTTTGGCAAGATTAAAAGGAGTTTTTGCTCAAGGCGGAAGCGTTACTGCCGGAAATTCTTCTCAAATGTCTGACGGTGCAGCCTTTGTTCTCGTTGTTTCTGAAAAAATGGTAAAAGAACACAACTTAACTCCTGTTGCAAGATTGGTTGATTATCAAGTCGCCGGTGTTGAACCGTATAAAATGGGAATAGGACCTATGGCTGCAATTCCGAAAGTCTTGAAACATTCGGGCATGAGTATGAATGATATAGAGCAGTTTGAATTGAATGAAGCATTTGCTTCTCAATCCATCGCTGTTTTAAAAGAATTGGATATGAATCCTGAAATTGTTAATGTAAACGGCGGTGCAGTTGCTCTCGGCCATCCTCTCGGTGCAACCGGAGCAAAATTAACTGTTCAGTTGTTAAATGAGATGAAATTAAGAAAACAAAAATACGGAATGGTTACTATGTGTATCGGTTCAGGACAAGGTGCTGCAGGTATATTTGAATTATTGTAAATATAAACAGGACGCTGATTATTATGATTTTTATGATAATTGCAAAATAAAAAACATCTGAAATTCTAATAATCAGCATATTAATTAAATTACAGATAAAAATTTTAATACCATGGATAAAAAAACATTAAAAGGCGGTGAATTTTTAGTAAAAGAAACATCCTTTGAAGATATATTCATCCCAGAAGAATTTAACGAAGAACAAAATATGATGGCAAAAACTTGCCGTGATTTTCTTAAAACTAAAATATTACCAAAAATAGATGATTTAGATAAACACGATCGCGAACTTTTAACAAAACTTTTAAAAGATGCCGGCGAGCTTGGTTTACTCGGTATTTCCGTTCCGGAAGAATACGAAGGTTTTGGTCAGAATACAGTTACATCAATGAGAGTTGTAGAAGAAATGGGCGGCGGTTTTTCATATGTTGTAGCATTTTCTGCACATACAGGTATCGGAACTTTACCTATACTCTATTATGGTAATGAAGACCAAAAGAAGAAATACTTACCGAAACTTGCAAGTGGCGAACTTATAGGTGCATACTGTCTGACAGAAGCCGAAGCCGGTTCAGATCCGAATTCAGGAAAATCAAAAGCCATATTAAGTGATAACGGAAAATATTATAATTTAAACGGAGTAAAAATATGGACAACTAATGGCGGCATTGCAGATATACATATAGTATTTGCAAAAATCGAAGATGATAAAAACTTATCGGCATTTATTATTGAAAGTGCATGGGATGGTGTAACCATCGGTGCAGAAGAAGAAAAAATGGGTATCAGAGGTTCTTCTACAGTTCAAGTATATTATGAAAATGTAAAAATTCCTGTTGAAAATTTACTCGGAGACAGAGACGGAGGATTTAAAATTGCTTTGAATATCTTGAATCTCGGCCGTCTAAAGCTTGGCGGTGCTACTGTAGGTGCAGCAAAAGCTGTTATTACAAGTTCAATCGGATATGCAAATGAAAGAAAGCAATTTAAAACACCTATTGCTCAATTTGGTGCAATTAAACATAAATTAGCAGAAATGGCAATCAGAACATTTGCAGCTGAATCACTTATTTACAGAGCAAGTCAGAATATTGATGATGCTATTGATAAATATATTGCCGACGGAATGGATAAAGGAAAAGCATCCTTGGAAGGACTGCGTCAATATGCAA
>JAUVIG010000574.1 GCA_030592825.1 Chlorobiota bacterium
AAAGCAAAGCAAATTCACAATAAGAACAAGCCATGCAGGGAGTTAAATTTGTCTTTCTATACGCAAAACAAAAACCTTATCCGTCAATCGTACGCTAATTTGATTTTCAGGATAAGGAAAATTTAAACAATTTATTAATTACAAAATTAATTAAAAATGAAAAGAAATCTTTTAAAAACAGGAATTATTTTACTTGCAGTAACGTTTGTTACATTGCAAAGTTGTGAGAAGAAAGAATTCATTGAAACTGAAAACAAAACGGAAAATAATGAAATATTAAATATCAATGAAAACATAGAAGTTGCAGAAACCTTTGTATATTATATTGATGATATACAAGCAAACAAAGAAGAGTTTGATGAATATACCAATAAATATGAAGATCCGTTTATTATTTATACAGGAAAAGAAGATGAAGAAACAGAAGAAATTATAAATGTAGTTTATGCTTATACAACTGAAGCCGGTTATATTAAATACGGAGAAAAAAACAATTTGAAACTGAAAGAATTATTAGATTTTGAAACACACATGAGAGAATATGCCGAAAAATCAGGAGCAATTGCCGAATTTGAAAAAACCGGGAAAGTACCTGAAAGCTATAAAAAATATGAAGAAGCTTATTATAATAAGGTGTCAAAAGGAGGAAATAAAGCTCTTTTAGTTGAATTCAGTAAAGAGCATTGGAGACGAGGAAGCCATGTGTATATGGGGCATATGTATGCAGTTATGCCTTTCGGTTGGGACAGGAAAGTATCAAGTTTGCAATATATAGGTGCTGCCGGAAATGCTTCTCTTTACAAAAAGAGATTTTACGGAAGAAGAATTGGGTATTTCCCAAAAGTGGGTTCTACAGTAATTAATTTGTACGGACATGCCGATAATGCAACAAGATCCGCAATAAAACATTGGTAACTTTCACAAACCGGTATAGTAAATATTATACCGGTTTTTTTATTACAAAATTATGAAGATTTCAACAACTATATTGTTTATATTATTTTTTCATATCTCTGCTGTAAGTCAGATGATTACAAAAAAAGATGAAAGTCACAAATTTGAAGCAGGTTTTCATACTAACTTTTCAATGGTGGATTATAAAGATCCGGATACATTTGATAAATCATATCTTGTCTTTTTGGGTACAGAACCATTTATAGGATTTTATCCTGTAAAGAATTTAGGTCTCGGAATAATAGCATCCTACTCTTTTGTGAAAAGCAGTTTTATTTCTTTACCCCCTTTATATTCGGCGGGTGTATATGTAAGATATTATATTCCTTTTAAAATAAATCGTAAAATTTTAAATAATATTGATTTTTTTTTAGAAGCAAACTATAATAAAACAAATTATTTATACAGCGAGAATCAACCCTTACACGTAACTGATGTTTTTGATGTTTCTTATCCATTTATTTATAATAAACTTAATCAAACGAATATTAATATTCCGGCAGGAATTAACTTTAAAATTGTAAAAAAACTCCATATTGAAATATCATACCAATATATAATATTTCTGCAAGGCTCTAATAAAATAGGTGCTCGCTTAGGTCTTAATTACTATTTTTTTAATAACAAAAAGCATTCAAATAATATTAAAAATAATGAATAGAATTATTATATCAATTGCTTTTTTATTGTTTTCACTTGTAAGTTTAAAAGCACAAGATAAAAAAAACAATCATTTTTTAAATCGAATTGTTACCGGAAGCTCTTTAACATATATTTGGGACAATCAGCCACATGATGTAAATTTACCTGTCAGTGATGAATTTTTTTGGGAATCATATACTTGGAATATAAATGCAGCGGTATCTGTAAATAAAAGAATGCTTGCAGGAATTCAAGTATTAAATATTTTTACTTCGGGAACAAGAATTGATAATGAATACTATACAATTTACGGCTTATTTACTCAATATGATTTTTTTGCGAAAACAAGAAGTAAAATGTCTATGTTTCTTGAAATGTCAATTAACAGAGGAGACTTTTGCACATGCGGTAATTTAGACCCGTACAGAAAAAACAATTTATGGTATCACGGTTTGGGTTTTGGTTTTGAATTTCCCTTAAAAAGAATATCAGAAAGGCTATTTTTTGACTTATCTGGTTATAATTATATTATCCTAAACAAGTATAAAACTAAATATAATTTCACCCAATATATTCTTGGTTTAAATTATCATATAGGGAAGAAAAGGAAGTAAAATTTTCAATCGAAAACCCTAAAAAAACAGATTCCCCAACCCAACAACAAAACCAACTCCAAACCCTATTGATATTTGACATATGTTATGTGCTTTCAGGCTTAAGCGTGAGCTTGCAATAATGCCTGCAAGAAGTATTATTAAGGTTAAAAAATATACTCCGGAAATATTCAAATTTGAAAATGAAAATAAAAAATCATACATATTTTCTTTCATAATAAAAACATAGAAAAAACTAACAAATCCGCCTATACCTGCCATATGCGCACTTACTTTTATTTTAAAGTTAATTAACAATATAATAAAAATAATTACAGTTGAAGTTAAAATAAAATTGATGACGATGTTCGGTATAGTGAATGAAAAGTTTATCAAAATATAATAAGCTGCAATATAAATAATACTTGCAACAGCATAAGGATATATT
>JAUVIG010000246.1 GCA_030592825.1 Chlorobiota bacterium
ATGCTGCAGAAGTATTTTTGGGCTTACCAAGAACATTTAATATTGGTGTTAAATTAACATTCTGATAATTAATTTTATAACATTATAAAAAGCTGTCAATTTTTTGGCAGCTTTTTTTGTGTAATAAGCAAATCAAGGTATGCTTCTATTTTATGAATTAAATAAAAAGGAAGATTCAATAAATAAAATGTTTTCCCGGAGATAGTTTTTTCTTGTTGAATATTCAATATTCCGTCATAAATTCTTACAGCAAAAGGATGTCCTACGGAATTAATAAAATTGAATAATGAGCGAAGTCGTCCGGTTTTGCCTGATTTTACTTCAATAGGAATTATTAATCCTTTGTAAAGATATACATAATCAATTTCAGCTTGTGAGTTTTTTTTGTCTTTTACCCAAAAATTTAGTTTTGATAAAGGAGAATTTGATAATGACCTTAACTCTTGTCCTGTTATATGCTCTGCAATTTTACCTTTATAAATATCTGTTAAGTTTTCTTCGGTAAAGAATTTATTTATAATTCCTGTTGAATGATTAATTAGTCCTGTGTCAAGAAATTGTAGTTTCGGTGATTTTTTATAATCAGTTTGAACAGGGATATTAATATTAGTTGTGGGGTAAACTAATTGCAAAATCATAGTTTTTTCAAGTGTTCTGAATGCTTCTCCAATTTCTCTTGACCGATAATTTGACTTTCCGAAATTTTGAAATGTAATTCTGTTTCCTGCTTCAAAAAAAGATTGACGAATAATAAAACGTATAATCTGTGTCATTGTATCATTTTTTGAATATTTCTCAACATCATCAAGATACGAATTTATTAGGCTGTCATAAATAAAACTTAATATGTTAATATCCTTCTTCTTAATATATGTATCAATTATTTCGGGCATTCCGCCTATTAGTGTATAAGTTTTAAATAAATCGGATAATTTATAATGTGCAAATTCAGGAATCGGTATAATGTTTAGAAGTTCAATACTTTGCTTTTCACCTGAAGCGATTAGAAATTCTTGAAAGTTTACAGGATGAAGATAATAATATTCTACTCGACCCACAGGAAAACTTATTTTTTTATTAATCACAGTTTCGAGAAGCGAACCTGCTGCAATAACAAATAAATCCTTTTCTTCTTCATAAAAATATCGAAGTTGCTTGACTGCTTCCGGTGAATTCTGAATTTCATCAATAAACAATAATGTTTTTCCTTTATCGAAATTTATATTACGGGAATAAAATATACTTTGTTTAAGTTTTTTAAGATTGTCAATTTTTTTGAATAAAATCGTATCTTCTTTTTTTTCAAGATTTAATTTAATGTAATTATCAAATCCATTAGAAAATAAATCAACAAGCGAAGTTTTTCCTACTTGCCTTGCACCTCTCAATATTAACGGTTTCCTGTTAGGTTTCTTTTTCCAATCTTTTAGGTATTCTATTGCTGTTCTTTGAAACATTTTTCATGCAAATATAATTAATTTGTAACAAAACCAAACATAAATTTGCAATATCTTGTAACAAAACCAAACATAAATTTGCAATATCTTGTAACAAAACCAAACATATTTTTCTTATTTTGACAATTTGGCATAATAGTATTTTGTATTTGTAAATAAGCTGTCTTTTTTTCACACATTTTTTACCGGCACAAGACTTGTAAAAGCGTGATTAAATTATAATTCAATTTTATGACACAAGTAGATTCTTTTACAGATTTTAAACAGAAAAGTAAAAGATAATAAAATTAAATTCAGAGACATTGATGTTTCTAAAGACCAATAATATATTATTTTTATTATTAAAGCATTGAAGCATTCTATCATTGAAGCATTTTATAAAAACAGCAGTAAAAACAAATTAGTTAATTAATAAAATTATACTTTTGCATAAAATTTAATATAAACAAATTAAAATTGATATAAAATGAGAGAGTTACAACCAATAAATGAAAATGTTTTGCTTGAGTTAGAAGAAAAAATAGGTGAGCAAAAAACAGCAAGCGGAATAATTATTCCTGATTCTGCAAAGGAAAAAGAAGCTGTGGGAAAAGTTATTGCATTAGGGGATATCGAAAAGCCCGGAATTTCTGTTGGAGATACAGTATTATATAAAGAGTATTCAGGAAATAAACTTGAATTCGACGGTAAAAAATATTTGATTATTCCTTACGAAGATGTATTGGCAAAAGTTGTTTAAAACAGAAGACTTAAGACTTTCCAAGTTTGATTCCACTTAGAAAAGTGATTTTTTGCCACAAAAACACTAAAACACAAAGAATCACAAAAATAAATTACTTATTGAAAGTTCTTTGTGTAATTTTGTGTCTTGGTGATTTAGTGGCATTTTATTTTATTTATTTTTCGGAGTGGACTCAAGTTTTTAAAAACTTGGAAAGTCTGTAATCTATAATATCTTTCCTTTTTCCGGATAATCCAAAGTATAATGCAAACCTCTGCTTTCTTTTCTTTTCTTAGCCATTTTTATAATTAAATAGGCAATATTAATAGAATTTCTTAATTGGCAAATTTCTTTAGATACTTTTGAATGGTCATAAAGGATTTTAGTTTCACGATATATAATTTCAAGCCTGGATAATGCTCTTTCTAATCTTAAATTAGAACGAACAATACCCACATAACTTGTCATGATTTGCTGCAGTTCTCTGAATTCTTGAGTAATAAGAACCATTTCTTCCGGATGTGTTGTGCCTTCATCTTGCCATTCAGGAATTTCTTCTTGAATACTAATATCTTTAATGAGTTTTGAAGATGTTTCCGCAGCTTTATCTGCAAATACCAATGCCTCCAATAAAGAGTTTGATGCTAATCTGTTTGCACCGTGTAGTCCTGTCGAAGAACATTCACCGGCAGCATACAGGTGTTTTATTGATGTTCTGCCTTCTGTGTCAACTTTAATCCCTCCTACTAAATAATGTGCAGCAGGAGCAACCGGAATCATGTTTTTTGTTATATCAATATCAATAGTTAAGCATTTTTTATAAATATTCGGGAAATGAGCTTTTACTTCTTCAGTATCAAGATGTGATGCATCAAGGCATACATATTCATCCCCGCTGATCTTCATTTCTGTATCAATTGCTCTTGCTACAATATCTCTTGGTGCAAGTTCTTTACGCTCATCATATTTATGCATAAACTCTTCACCTGATTTGTTTTTTAGTTTTGCCCCAAACCCTCTTAATGCTTCCGTTATTAAAAATGACGGTCGTTCTTTCTTGTTATATAAAGCCGTAGGATGAAATTGTACAAATTCCATATAAGTGATTAATGCTTTTGCTCTGTA
Source organism: Chlorobiota bacterium (assembly GCA_030592825.1). Lineage (GTDB taxonomy): Bacteria > Bacteroidota > Bacteroidia > Bacteroidales > JAADGE01 > JAADGE01. The sequence continues at coordinate 3,304 of JAUVIG010000246.1, forward strand.
TGCCATTGCAATTCCGTCGCCGGTTGCGACTTGCGGATTTGTTGTAATATCATATATATTACCAAGTCCGCCGGTTGCAATAAAAGTAACTTTAGATAAAATTCTTTCAACCTCTTGTGTATCAAGATTTAATACATAAGCACCATAGCATTCAATATCGCTTTTATTTCTGATTAAAGTATAGCCCAAATGGTGTTGAGTAATAAGATCAACTGCAAAGAAATCTTCATAGACATCAATATTTTTGTTTTTTAAAACTTCTTCTGTAACAGCTCTTTGGATTTCAGCACCGGTATCATCTTTATGATGAAAAATTCTGTTTTCTGAATGACCACCTTCTCTTCCGAGGTTATAAGTTCCGTCAGAATTTTTATCAAACATTGCACCAATATCTATCAATTCTTTTATCATATCAGGGCCCTCTGTAATAACTTTTCTTACTACCTGTTCATCACATAATCCGTCTCCGGCAATTAAAGTATCCTGAACATGTTTTTCATATGAATCAGGTTTGTTATTTACAGAAGCAATTCCGCCTTGTGCTTTATTTGTATTTGTATCAGTTATTTTACTTTTTGTAATTACTGTTACCTTTCCGTATTTTGAAACTTTTAATGCATACATAAGTCCGGCAAGGCCTGAACCGATAACTAAAAAGTCTGTTATTTTTTTCATGTCGATATATATTGTAGAGAGCTGCAAAATTACATAATTAATTTAAGATAAAAATGACTTTTATAATTGGTTAGGAAATTAATTTTAAATAATTTTGTGAAAATTTTTAAAATGGCAAAAATAATATTAATTACCGGAGGTGCCGGATTTATAGGTTCACATGTAGTACGATTATTTGTAAATAAATATCCTGAATACAAAATAATTAATCTTGACAAACTGACATATGCCGGGAACCTTGAAAATTTAAATGATATATCCGGTAAATCAAACTATGTATTTGAAAAAGGTGATATTACAGACAATCAACTTGTTTCAAAATTGTTTGAGAAACATAAATTTTCCGGTATCATTCATCTTGCTGCTGAATCTCATGTTGATCGTTCAATATCTGATCCCGGTGCATTTATTAATACCAATATTCTCGGAACAGTAAATTTATTAAATGCTGCAAGAAATCTTTGGAAAGATGACTTTGAAGGAAAACTTTTTTATCATATTTCAACTGATGAAGTTTACGGATCATTGGGAGAAACCGGATACTTTACGGAAGAAACAGCATATGACCCGCGAAGTCCGTACTCTGCATCCAAAGCAAGTTCAGATCATTTGGTAAGAGCCTATATGCATACATATAAGTTGCCGGTTGTATTAACCAATTGTTCAAACAATTACGGTGCGAACCAGTTTCCTGAAAAATTAATTCCCCTTGCTGTCAATAATATAAAAAACAACAAGCAAATTCCGATTTACGGAAAAGGAGAAAACATAAGAGATTGGTTGTTTGTAAATGATCACGCAAGTGCCATTGATTTGGTATATCATAAAGGAACTAACGGAGAGACATATAACATAGGCGGTAATAATGAATGGACAAATATTGATTTGATTCATAAACTATGTGAGATTATGGACGAAAAATTAGGAAGGAAAAAAGGAGAATCAGCTAAGTTAATCACATTTGTTAAAGACAGAGCAGGACATGATATGCGTTATGCAATTGATTCATCAAAAATTCAAAACGAATTAGGTTGGAAACCATCCTTACAGTTTGAAGAAGGATTAGAAAAAACAGTAGATTGGTATTTGGAAAATGAAACATGGTTAAATAATATTCTCACAGGAAAGTATGAGCAATATTATGAAGAGCAATATCATAAGAGATAAATTTATATGTGCTTTTTAGCGGTTCGCACCGCTTAAAAGCTATTAACACAATTAACCCAAACCTCAGCCGATTAGTTCGTTAAAGTCTTGCTTCTTTAACTATTGCTTCTATTGCAATAGCCGTATCAGGGTCTAATTTTTCCAAATATTTTTCATCTTTTCCGCTTTCAATATATTTTACACTGTGCATTCCTGCATTTATAATTAGTTGTGTGTCTTTTTCAGGAAATATATATAAAGCTTCTTCGCATATATCTATGAAAAGACTTTTTGAGATTTTCATATTTAATAGACCTGCAAAAAAATTACTTATATTAAGATTAACATTTAATATTTCCTTTTTTTCTTTTAAAATATGCAGCAAACGATTAGCCGTTTCAAAAGCTTTTGAGTGACCGTCATTTCTTTCGGTAAAAATTATTGCACCTCCGAACAAATTAAAAATTATTTCATTGGATTCAAATTTTGGATCCAATAAATCAATTACATTATCCCACTTTTTAAGAGAGATATAATTTTTTCCTATATGTCCTAAATTGGATGCTTGTCCTATAATATTTTTTTCTTGTTTAAATAAATCATATGCTTTTTTATGGTAAGAAATTGACTTCTCATATTCTCCCAATTCACTTAAATTCATGCCTATAAGCCCTAGTTGGACTGCTTGTCTGGAAATATCTTTTTCTTGTTTAAATAAATAATATGCTTTTTGATAATATGCAATTGATTCTTTATATTTTTTTAATATAAATAAA
>JAUVIG010000031.1 GCA_030592825.1 Chlorobiota bacterium
GGTGCAGAATTTTGGGGGATTTGGTATTGGGCCGGAGCATTTTTCTTTGGATCTTCACTTTTTTACCAACATATTATTGTTAAACCAAATGATCTAAGTAAAGTAAACTTAGCTTTTTTTACTACAAACGGAATAGCAAGTATTGTATTTGCGGTTTTTACAGTTTTGAGTCTTTATATTTAATTATAATGAAAAAAGAAGATGTTCCTCAACACAGCGGTAATTTGCAGAACGGTGTTAAAGAAATTCAATATGCCGTAGATGAAAAAGGTAATTATACTCAAGTTAAAAGTGTTGGATGGAAACCTAAAAATGATGCTCTGAAACAAGCTGTCAACCTAATTGATGAATTAATTGAAGATGCAAGACAACAAGTTATTTCAGGTAACAAAAGCCCTGTTTTTTTTTATATGCATTTAAAACAAATGGATTATTCAATTTTAAAGCAATATACCGGTTTCAGTAAAATCAGGATTAAAAAACATTGTCGTAATAAAGCATTCAACAATCCGGATAACAATATACTAAAAAAATATGCGGAATGTTTCGGCATAACTGTAGAACAATTAAAAACCGTTCCTCAAGAACCGGTAAAATCATTAGATTATAACTTTAATTTCAAGTTAGAAAATAACCAAACAGATTAAAAAAAAGAAATTGAACAAGATTATAGATTTTAAACATGGACAGGCAGCTCATTGTGAAAACGGAGTTACATCTAACTTATTAAATTTTTACGGTATCAAATTAAGTGAACCGATGATATTCGGAATTGGTTCAGGCTTATTTTTTTCATATATGCCTTTTATAAAAATGAACGGAATTCCCGTTACATCATTCAGACCTTTACCCGGAGTAATCTTCAAAAGAGTTACCAAACGATTAGGTATAGAAGTAAAAGTTCAAAAATTCAACAATCAAAACAAATCAATGCTTGAACTGAACAGGCTTTTGGATCAAGGAATACCGGTTGGTATGGTTGTAGGCGTTTACGATTTGACTTATTTCCCTCCTGCATATCGTTTTAGGTTTAATGCACATAATATTATCGGCACAGGATATGAAAATAATAATTATTTCATTAGTGATCCTGTAATGGAAGATATTGAAAAATTATCTAAAGAAGATCTTTTGAAAAACCGATTTGCAAAAGGGACATACAGACCAAAAGGGAAGATGTACTATATTAAAAATTTACCTGAAAATTCTGAAACAGAAAATGCTGTTAAAAAAGCAATAAAGCATACTTGTAAAGATATGCTTACCATACCGATTCCTTTTTTCGGATTAAAAGGCATTACAACTCTGGCTAATCAAATTGAAAAATGGCCTCAAAAATTAGGTGAAAAAAAAGCAAAACTTTATCTTGGTCAAATTGTAAGAATGCAAGAAGAAATCGGAACAGGCGGTGCAGGTTTCAGATTTATGTATGCCGCATTTCTGCAAGAAGCCGGAAAATTATTAAATGACCCGAATTTATATGAAAGTTCAAAACAAATGACATTAACGGGAGACAGATGGAGAGATTTTGGTGTATTAGCAGGAAGAATTTTTAAACAAAGAGAAAAATCAGAAAATGCATATTCTGAAGCAGCAAATATATTAAGAGATATTAGAATTAAAGAAGAAAAAGTTTTTAAAGATCTTCAAAAGATAATTAAAGCGTAAAGCAGCAAAGTTGCCTGCCTATCGTCAGACAGGCAAATAAATTAACATAATAAATAAAAAAGTAAAAGTAGGCAGTTCACAGTAAGCAGTCCACAGTAAGCAGTATGCAAATTGTTACATTTCTGTTTTTAACAATTTAACCTGCCTGACGGCAGACAGGTTTCAGTATGTTTCAGTATAGCTTGCCCCGCACTTGATTCGGGTTTTGTTCATAATATTATATAACGGCATATTTCATGATAAAGATTGAAAATTTAACAAAAATTTACAAAGGTAATTCAGAACCTGCTGTTAATAACATTTCACTTTCTGTTTCAAAAGGTGAAATTTTCGGTCTGTTAGGAACAAACGGGGCAGGCAAAACAACCACATTTTCAATGCTTTGCGGATTATTCCCGCCCACAACAGGAAATGTTTTTATCAACAATTTGTCAGTCAGATCACACATTAGCGAGATAAAAAAAAATATTGGAGTTGTTCCGCAAAATATTGCCTTATACCCTACTCTAACCGGAAAAGAAAATTTAATGTTCTTCGGAAAAATGTACGGTTTAAGAAAAAATACTCTAAAAGAAAGAATTAATCATAGCATGATTGCATTTGGTATTGAAAAACATGCTGATAAAAAAATTAAAAACTATTCGGGAGGTATGAAACGCAGAATTAATTTAATAGCAGGAATCCTCCACGAACCTGATGTTTTGCTTCTTGATGAGCCTGCTGTAGGTATTGATGCCCATTCAAGATTGGATATAATGGATCAATTAAAAAAAATAAACAAAATGGGTACAACAATTATCTATACGTCTCATTATCTTGAAGAAGCAGAAAATCTTTGCACTGATATTGCAATTATTGATGAAGGAAAAATCATAAGCAAAGGTAAACCCGACAAACTCATTCAAGAAAATAATTGTGACAATCTTGAAAGCTTATTTTTTAAACTGACAGACAAAAAACACATTGATTGAACGAAATACTGTAAATAGATTAATCATCCCGATATTTGGTTATCGGAAACTTGAAATTTCTTTTTTTATAATAAACAATTTAACAATAAGCATTTAAACGCTAAACAAAATATCACCTAATGAAATTCAGAGCATCATTCATAAAAGAACTGTTGGTTTTATTACGGGATATTCCCGGTTTGATTGTCTTGTTTATCATGCCTATAGCAATGATTATCGTAATCTCATTGGTTCAAGATACAACTATACAAAGTTTGAAAGGTTCAAAAATTGACATTTTATATATTGATAACGATGAAGATATTTTAGGAACATCACTGTTAACCGGTTTACAAAAATCCGAATTGTTCAATATTGATAAAAATAAATTATCTGAAAAAGATGCTAAACATAAAGTTGCTAAAGGAGAATATCGTATTGCAGTGATAATCCCTGAAGGCACCACAGATTTAATCAGGAAACAAATAAAACCATATATCACATCCATTTTTACAGGAGAAAATTATAAGCAAAAGAAAGACTTTACCAAAACCCAAATCAAAATACTCTCTGATCCTACAACAAAAAGCACTTTCAGACACACAATAATTTCATCTCTTGAAACTTATACAGCAAAAATTGAAACTCAAATTCTTTTAAAAATACTGGCTGAAAACTTAGAGCAAATGACAGGAGTAAAACCTGAAATGAATGAAGAACCGATAGAGGCAGTTGAATTTATCGAAGAATTTGCTTTTGAAAAAGAAACAAAGATAACTCCTAACAGTACACAACATAATGTTCCCGCATGGACTATGTTTGCAATGTTTTTTATTGTTATTCCGCTTGCCGGAAATATGATACAAGAAAGAAATGACGGAAGTTTTTTCAGGTTAATGACAATGCCCGGCTCCTATCTTACTGTATTAACAAGTAAAACTGCTGTTTATCTGCTTGTTACATTTACACAATTTATACTTATGCTGTTAGTCGGAATTCTGATCTTACCGGCAGTAGGTTTACCGGTTTTAAAAATAGGTTCACATCCGTTTGCCTTGGCTTTTATGGGAATAGCTTCAGGATTAGCAGCAATCGGTTTTGGCTTATTAGTTGGTACAATCACAAACACACACGAACAATCAGGCGTATTTGGTTCTGTTTCTGTTATTATTTTAGCAGCATTGGGAGGAGTATGGTATCCTATATATGCAATGCCTCATATAATGCAAAAAATCAGTATTATATCTCCTTTAAACTGGGGATTAAGCGGTTTTTACGAAATATTTTTAAAAGACGGCGGGTTTGCACAAATTATTGGAAGTGTAACTGTATTGATCATATTTTTTGTGATGACCGTTTTTCTTTCCGTACTTATAGAAAAAATAAAAAGATTTAATAAATAAAACAAACACGTTTAAAAAATACCGGTAACAGCATAAAAAAATTATAAAAAACCTGTATTAATCTGTGTCAATTTAACAACTCAACAAATTATACATGAAAAATATTCTTGTACTATATTACAGTCAAACAGGTCAAATAAAAGAAATCATATATTCAATTTTAAAACCGTTTGACAAAACTGAATTCAATATTGATTTTATTGAAATTAAGCCTGAAACAGAATACCCTTTTCCTTGGCCTGCTGATAAATTCTTTGATGTTTTTCCGGAATCAAAAGAAGGAATTAGTTGTAAATTGAGACCGATTGAGATTAAAGAACCTGATAAATATGACCTTATAATCTTGGGACTTCAGGTTTGGTATTTAGAACCGTCAATTCCTGTTGCATCTTTTCTTAAAAGTAATTATGCAAAAGTTTTGGAAAATAAACCTGTAATTACTGTTTTCGGTGTCAGAAATATGTGGATCAATGCTCATCAAGAGATGAAAAGATTAATTAATAATGTTAAAGGAAGATTAATCGGAAACATCGTATTTGCAGACAGACATAACAACTTGATAAGTGTTCTGACAATTATAAGATGGTTGTTTAAAGGAAAAAAAGAAGCAAGTAAATTTTTGCCTGATGCGGGTGTATCTGATAATGAAATTAAAAGTGCTTCAAAGTTTGGTATTGAAATTCAAAAAGCACTTCAAAATAACAGACTGTCTGACCTTCAAGGCCGATTAGAAAATCTTGGTGCTGTTAAAGTAGATTATCATATTATGAAAACTGAATTTGCCGGCTCAAGAATGTTCGGTATATGGTCATCAATTATATTGAAACGATCTTCCGGAAACATAAAAAAAAGAAAGCGATTATTAAGACTTTTCAAATACTATCTCTACTTTGTTATTTATGTTATATCACCAATAAGTTCTGCTGTTTTCAGATTAATCAGATTATTGTTTCCTAAAAAAACAAAAAATCAGATTATAAAACAAATATCAATTATTTCATAATTTGCTTGATATATCTTTAAAAAAATTAACTTTGTGATTTTCCAAAAAAAATCACATTAAAAACTCAACTTTATTTGTTGAAAGGATAACAGAATTTGTAGGCAAAGTTTGAGATTTTAATAATTTTTAAAAAACAAATGAGTGTTTATATAAATAATATAAAGAAATTTTTACCCGGAGAAGGTATATCAAATGATGAAATGGAATCTTATTTGGGTAAAATTCAAAATATAAAATCCAAAGCAAGGCCAATTGTATTAAAAAATAACGGGATAAAAAATCGATATTACGCAATAAATAAAAATCAAGAATCTCAATATTCTAATGCTGAACTTACTGCTGAAGCAATAAAACAATTGGAATCCGGAAATTTTAAAATTGCAGATACAGAATTGCTTGCATGCGGCACCACAAGTCCTGATCAATTACTTCCGTCACACGCATCTATGGTTCACGGAATTCTTGATACGCCTCAAACAGAATACAGTTCTTTCAGCGGATCTTGTAATTCCGGTATGCTTGCCATGAAATATGCTTACCTGTCAATATTATCAAGTAATACAACCAATGCAATATGTACAGGAAGCGAAAAAACATCAACTTGGCTGACAGCAAAAAATTTTAAAGATGAAGTTGAAAAATTAAATCAATTAGAAGAAAAACCAATATTGGCATTCAACAAAGAATTTCTGAGATGGATGCTTTCAGACGGTGCCGGAGCGGCATTACTTTCAGATAAACCAAATACAGATTCAATATCTTTAGAAATAAATTGGATAGAAATAACTTCCTATGCCGGAGAATTAGAAACTTGTATGTATGCAGGTGCTGAAAAAGACGGAAACGGAAAAATCATACCTTGGAGAGATTTTACAGATCATAAGATCGCTCAAAATTCAATAATGACGCTTAAACAAGATACCAGAATGTTGGGAGAACATATTGTACAACTGGGTGCTGATTATCTTAAAAAAGTGATCAAAAAAAGAGATTTTGACATAAACGAGATTAACTGGTTCTTACCTCATTTATCATCTATGTATTTTAAATCAAAGATCAATGAAGAGATGGTAAATAACAGAATAATTATTCCTGAAGAAAAATGGTTTTTGAATCTTCCCAAAGTCGGTAATGTAGGTTCTGCCTCTGCTTATCTAATGCTTGAAGAACTGTTTCATTCCGGTAAACTTAAGAAAGGACAAAAAATTTTGGTTATGGTTCCGGAAAGTGCCAGATTTTCATATACTTATGCTTTGTTTACTGTTGTATAAATATATTATATGTTGTCAGGATATGAACTATACAAACTTCTTCCCCAGTCAACACCAATGTTGATGATTGACACATTAGTATCATCCGGTAAAGAAAAAACTATTACAAATCTTACTGTAACAGAAGATAATATCTTTTGTGAAAACAATAAATTAAGAGAATCCGGCATTATTGAAAATATGGCACAAACAGCTGCTGTTCGTTCCGGTTATGAAGCTCAAAAAAATAATAAAGCTGTTCAAACAGGATATATCGGTTCAATTAAAAATCTCGCCATTTTTTTCTTACCAAAAATTAATGAAATAATTGAAACCAAAATTGTACAAAAAACTGAAATAGGCAATATACTTGTTATAGAAGCAAATGTAAAAATCAAAAAGAAACTTGTTGCAAAATGTGATATGACAATTATTTTGCTTGAAAATTTATAATTATTATTTTTGATTTTATAAGGATTTAAGAGATAATAAAACAAAAATTACATGCAAAAAATAAAAGTAATTGCATTTGATGCAGATGATACTCTTTGGATTAATGAGCCTTATTATCAAGATGTTGAAAGATTATTTTGTGAACTGTTAAAAGATTATTTACCGGAAGATGAAGTTTCAATAGAATTATTAAAAACTGAAAAGCAAAATATAGAAATATATGGATACGGAGCAAAAGGTTTCATGTTGTCTATGATTGAAACAGCTTTAAGAATCAGCAATAATAAAGTTGATGCAAATATTATTCTGCAAACAATATCAATTGGCAAGTATTTATTAAACAAGCCTATTGAACTTCTTGCCAATGTTGAACAAACCTTAATTGCTCTAAAAAAAGATTACAAGATTATTCTTGCAACAAAAGGAGATTTATTAGACCAAGAACGGAAATTGAAAAAATCAGGATTATTACACCATTTCAATCATGTTGAAATTATGAGTAATAAAAATGAAGAAGATTATCAAAAACTAATAAAACGATTAGAAATTCAACCCGAAAAATTTTTAATGATCGGTAATTCTGTTAAATCTGACATCTTACCGGTTATTTCAATTGGTAGTAAAGCAATCCATATCCCCTTTAGTGTTACTTGGAAACATGAAATATTAGAAAAAAAACATAATGAAGATTTTAAAACTATTTCAAATTTATCAGAAATTATATCTTTGCTTAAATGTTAGATAAAAAATATTTCAAATTCCAAAAAGAAACCAATTTGGATAATTTCATAAATAATATGAGTCAGGAAAGTTAGAAAAGTTAAAAGTTGTAAACCTTAATAAACCTTTGTAAAGCATAGTAAAGCATAGTAAATCTTAATAAATCTTAATAAGCCTTATTAAAGTTAGAAAAGTTAGAAAAATTAAATCATCACCAAATAATAAAAACTATTAAACTTCTTAAAAAACAAGTTTTGGAAACAAAAGAACTCTTAAAAAAAGTAAGGCAAATTGAAATAAAAACCCGAGGATTGTCAAGGCATATCTTTGCAGGAGAATATCACAGTGCTTTTAAAGGCAGAGGTATGACTTTCAGTGAAGTAAGGGAATATCAATACGGTGATGATGTAAGAAGCATTGATTGGAACGTTACGGCAAAATATGATAAAGCATATATCAAAACTTTTGAAGAAGAAAGAGAACTCACCGTAATTTTATTAATTGATTTAAGTGCTTCACAAAGTTTCGGTACTCAAGAAAAATCTAAAAATGAATTAATTACAGAAATTGCTGCGGTACTTTCTTTTTCCGCTATTCATAATAATGATAAAGTAGGTGTAATTTTCTTTACTGATAAAATTGAAAAATTTATTCCTCCAAAAAAAGGTAAGAAACACATCTTAAGAATAATAAGAGAACTTTTGCATTTTAAACCCGAAAGTAAAAAAACAAATATTTCAGAAGCATTAAAATTCTTTTCAAATGCAATAAAAAAAAGAACAATTGCCTTTATTATATCAGATTTTTTTGACACCGAAATTGAAACAGCTATTCGTACAGCAAATCATAAACATGATCTTATTGCTCTTCATATATACGATGAAAGAGAATATGCTTTACCGAATATAGGATTTATAAAAGTTAAAGATGCAGAATCAGGAAAAGAAGTTTGGATTAATACGTCTAAAAAAAGTGTGCGTAAAAAATATGCTGAAAACGGTGAATTTTTTTTTAAAAATTTAAAACAAATTTTTGCCGGAAACGGTGTTGATCATGCAAGAATTAAAACAAATGAAGATTATATAAAACCGTTATTAAAACTATTTAAAAGCAGATAAAAAAATCCATCAAGAAATATGAATGTAAGTATTGAAAAATCATGGGAAAAATTGCTGAAATACGAATTTAAAAAAGAATATTTTATAAAACTGGTAGATTTCGTAAAAGAAGAATATAAAACACATAAAATATATCCGCCCGGAAAAGATATTTTTAAGGCATTTGATTACTGTTCCGTCGATAAAGTAAAAGTTATTATTCTGGGACAAGACCCCTATCACGGAAAAGGACAAGCTCACGGTTTATGTTTTTCTGTTCCGGAAGGAACAGCAATACCTCCTTCATTAGTTAATATATATAAAGAAATAAAATCCGACCTGAATAAAAATATTCCCGAAACAGGAAATTTGGAGCATTGGGCAAAACAAGGTGTTTTATTGCTGAATGCAACTTTAACTGTCAGGGCACATCAAGCCGGCTCTCATCAAAATAAAGGATGGGAAACATTTACCGATGCCGTAATTGAAAAAATATCACAAGAAAAGGAACATATCGTATTCTTATTATGGGGTGCTTATGCACAAAAAAAAGGACAAGTAATTGATGTAAACAAACATTATATTCTTAAATCACCACACCCCTCTCCTTTTTCTGCCCATACAGGTTTTCTCGGCAATAAGCATTTCAGCAAAACAAATAAATTTTTGAAATCAAAAGGTTTAAAGGAAATTAATTGGTGAAAGTAAAAATGTTAAACAAAATTGCAATTAAAATACTATATTTGAAAAACAATAGATACAGTTTATTATCAATTAGAATTTATAACTCTCTAAACTAACCACAAATGGAATATATTTATTGTCATAAATGCGGAACTAAAACACCGCCGGAAAATTTTGTTCTAATTGCAACACGCTTCTTATAGTTGATAAAAATAAAGACGGAATTCCGGAATTTGTTCAAGAAGCTGTTCAATTAGAATGCCCTTGGTGTAAAACATTTAATAAAGTTATTGATGAAACAAATTGTAAAAATTGCGGAGGTCCTTTACCTGCAATACCTCACAGCAATAAAGGATTAGATAAAGGAAAACCGCCGGGGAATCCGCCGCGAATTATTCCCAAAATATATGTCAGAAAACTGAAATACAGGAATTTACATTTTTTATTAGGTTTCTTTTTTACTGTTCCTTTTTTCTGGACAATTCTTTTTCCGATTATCGGTATTTTTATGATGAGATACGGCCTGAAAAAGGCAAATCAAAAATTATCAGCATTAGAATACGGAGTAAAAACTGAAGGTGTTTTAATTAATATTTCTAAAGATACTACACAAACAGTCAACGGAAGACATCCATGGTTTTTAGAATATGAATTTAAAACTGATTCAGGAAAACTAATTACAGCAACAAAAACAGGAGCATGGAACAGCAGCAACAGATACAGAAGACCTAATGACAAACTATGGGTTGTCTTTTTACAAGGAAATCCGGAAATCAGTGCTATTTGGCCACCTGTAGATTAATTTAATCTTGAAGCTGTTTAGCTTAATCAATAATTAATTTTTCCGTTTTATAATAATTTTCCCCTTTTATTTTTACAAAATATAATCCTTTTGCTAAATTTGATAAGTCTATTTGTATATTTTTCGATGTAATATTAACTGAATGAACCTTTTGTCCGGTAACATTTATTATTTCTATTTTATCGAAAATGCCGGATTTACAATTTATTGTTACTAAACCGGTTGAAGGATTAGGATAAATATCAAATTCATTATTATTCCTTTTATATACTTCTTTGATACCGGAAATATCTGTATCAAACATTGCAATAAAGCCATGCTTATTGGTAGATGATAACTCTTCATTTCCAATATGTAAATAATTACCAAAATATCCGGCTGCGAAAATGTTTGTAGTATCATAAACTGCTACACTTTGTATCCGGTTTAAACTCGTTTCATTTCCTTGCATAGCTCTTACCCAAATCAAATCACCATCGGTATTATACTTAGCTACAAATAAATCTTCTTTACCTGAATTAATATATTCAAAATCATCACCAAAGTTAAGAGTATCTCTCGCCTGTGCTCCGAGATAAACATTGCCGTTATAATCTATATCAAATTGGTTATAATCATAACCGGTAGAATGTTCATTAATAGAATTTGCCCATATCGTATTACCGTTTTGGTCAAATTTGGTTAAAAAATAACTGATCGAATTATAAGGGCTTCTAAGCATAATATCATTAAAATAAATTGAGTCGCCGTGCCAACCTTTTATGTATGTGCAACCTGTCGCATCTGTAATAATTCCTGTTGGCCAACAATAGTAATCACGGAAAGTAATTGTGCTGCCGGCATGTGAAGTTAGCCAAAGTACATTGCCGGTATTGTCCAATTTCGCAAGGATTATATTCCCATTACCTTCAGCCAAAGTGATTCCGGTTCCGTTAATTGTTACATTTTCGGAGATAAATTCTCCTGTTAAATAAATATTATCACTCGCATCAGTTGAAATTATTGCAATATATTCAATGCTTTCACCACCGGCTCTTATTGCCCATAAAAAATTTCCGTCAGTATCGTATTTGGAAATAAAACCATCCATACTACCTGCTGAAGTTAAATCTGTTGTTCCAATTGTAACAGTGTTTTCAAAAAGGCCGGATAAAATAACATTCCCTGAATTATCTGTAAGCACAGAAACTTGTTCACTGAAAAAATCTTCTTGAACAGACCAAATATAGCTCCCGTTTAAATCATATTTCAAAAGAAAAATACTTCCGTTTTCTGCCGGTATCAGAGTTGTTTCACCCGGAATTACTAAATCTTCGGTAAATCCTCCGGTTATGTATAAATGATTTGTTACAGTATCAATATATAAAGATTGTTCAACTGAAAAGAAATTCAATAGATTATCCGGAAACAAATTTAACCAAATTACATTTCCTGACTCATCTTGCTTGCATATAAATGTTCCCTTATTTACTTCTTCTCCAAAATAATCTGTTGTGTTTGAAACAGCTCCTAAAGTATAAACATTGCCGGAATTATCTGTTACCATCCCTAAAACATTTCCTGTTGCAGAGTTTCCGTCAAATAAGCTTATCCATTCTTCATTTAAAGTATTATCAGATTGTGAAACAAAGACTAATCCGTCTTCATTTCCTGCTGTAATTATTTTATCGGATGATGTTATCGTATAACAATTTGGGATATTATTAAAACTATTTGTCCATTGTTCAATACCGTCTGTATTATATTTTGTAATTGAATCATCCTCTACAACATAACTGTTACCGGAATCATCTACAGTAAGCTCCGGAGTATCATCTGTATTTCCGTAGTGGTTTAACCATGAAAAACTTCCCGATTCATCAAATTTTGTAACAAAGCCACCGCCACCGCTTATAGAATATATCCCAAATGTTAAATCACCTCTGTAATTACCTGTCATATAAAAGTTTCCGCTATTATCTGTTTCAAAAGAAGCTTCATAACTATCCGTTCCGGTACTGTGAGAAGCCACTACACCCCATTCAAAAACTCCATTAAGGTTTGACTTGGCAATAAACACATCGTAGTAAATATAAGGCATAGCAAGTGTTACATTTGCATCAAGATATCCATCGTTACCATTTTGAATAACTCCGGTGTAGTAAATATTTGAGTTATAAACAATTATATCATTAAATCCTTCATCATGTTCCATTTCCCAAAGCAAAATTCCGGATTGACTAAACTTAAGAATCCATGATGCATGCCTTGAATCAATGTTCGAGTTTGTTGTTCCTGTAATATATATATTTCCGGTGTCATCAGTATCAATAAATAAACCAATTTCATTTTCATCCTCACTGTGATAAGCACCATTTAATAAATCGCCTTGATTATTAAGTTTTGCATAAAACAATGCGTATTCATTTACATCAGGCAAATTGCTTGTTCCTACAGTAATTGCACCGGTATAGTATCCTGTTACGTATAAATTACCGGCTGCGTCAATACAAATATCATTGCAATAAGTTACATTTTCGGCTGTTGCCGGAATTTGTGTTAACCAAACAAGACTCCCTGTATTGTCAAATTTAGCAACATAAGATTCTCTTAATCCTGTTGCAGTATAATCATTTCCCGAAAATGACATTTGTCCTGAGAAACTACCGGTTATATAAATATTTCCGGTGTCATCTGATACTACGGCTTCTGCATTATCATTCCCTGTACCTCCAAAATGACCTGCCCAACTTAAACCGGGAGTATCTCAAAAATTTTTGCTTTCAAAAGAACCTTTTTCAGAATGTTGATTCTGATATTGATAATCGACCTGCTCACCCCTCATTAATTTTTGTTTAAATACTTTAAATTCTTCCTTCCTCACAGACTTATTCTGGCTTTTTGCCTGAAACACACCAATAAAAAGAATTAAACATAAAATTGTAAAAGATAAATTTCTCATAGAATTAAAATTTGCTGAATTTGTGTTAAAAAATAAAATACAAAATTATAACTATTTTTATTCCACCATAATGTATCACTATAAATTTGCAATAAAATACCAAAAGTATCCTTAAATACGCAGCAAATCACCTAAATAGCGATAAATCAATTAGTCATTCTATGACTTGTGGGTTTAAGGAAGTATACAAAATCTGCTATAATTCGTATAAGATCAAGGTTCAGTCTTTTATATTTTTGAACTACAAATTATTTGAACAATTCCTTTATTAAATCAAGTATCCCTTTATCCAAAATTGCATTAATAATCAAGTCAGACACCATATAAACTATTCCTGTTATTCCAATCAAAAATTGCCAAATTTTTATTCCGTCCACAAAATGACTTCTTCTTGCTCTTTTTTCATTAATATCTTCTTTCCGTAATTCTGCTATCTCTTTTTGTACTTCTTCTTCAGCTTTTTTTGACAGTAACTTTTGTTTATAATTATTTTTTCCTTTATTTGTTACACCTGTAATAACATGAGTGCCAAATTCAGGTTTATTAAGTTTAAGCAAACTTCGTTCTTCCAATGAAATTTCAAAAGAATAAATCAAATCTTCAGAAACATTATATTTTTCTGAAATCTCATAACCTAATTTGACACGATCAGCTTTTCTTAAAATATCTTCTTGAATAAGCGCATTCCTAATTTTCTCATTTTCTTTTATCATTACAATTATTTTAATATTCAGAGACAAATATATGTTTTATAACATGTACATACAAAAAATAATGAATATTTTTATTAACTATTCATTAACATATATAGCTTTTTGATTTTATAAAAGAATTAAATCTGCAATTTTTTGATTACCGGTTCATTTTTTTTTGCATATTGCAACACGAAAAATAAAAAATAAAAATGAACAGAATTACAAATCTTTTCAATATACAATACCCTATTATCCAAGGCGGTATGATTTGGTGCTCGGAATGAGAACCGGCATCTGTCGTTAGTAATGACGACGGTAAAGGATTTGTAGATGTATTAACAACAAACAATGCTAAAAAAGAATTAGAATAGCCACCGGATTTATCCGGTGGAAAAAAAATAAAAGAGAATATTAATATAGTCCGCTTTGAGCGGACTTTCAAAACAAACAAATGAAGCATTCACATACAAAAATTTGGATACATATCATTTGGGCAACAAAAAACAGAGAACGTATTTTGTTTAAAGAACCTGCAATAAAACTTTTTAATTTCATGATACAAAAAGCAAATCAAATAAATGTACCCTTGGAAAGTTTGAACATACAACCGGAACATGTTCATGCGTTGGTAGATTTACCTTCTAATATTTGTTTAAGTGATTTTATGCAAAAAATGAAAGGTGCATCATCACATTGGATAAATGACAAAAATATAATAACCGGGAAATTTGCATGGCAAAGAGGTTTTGGGGCATATTCTGTAAGTGCATCGCAATTAAGCAAAGTAAAAAATTATATAAAAAATCAAACTGTTCACCATCATAAAAAAACATTCAATGAAGAATATCAAGAATGGAAAGAACAGTACGGTATTTTTGATGATTAAAAATTGTTGCAAAAGTCCGCTCAAAGCGGACTAAATATCTATTTTCATTTCTATTTTACACCATGTTAAAACATGGTGCTAATCTAATTTTGATTACATAATTAATACACAAAATAAAAATCGCAAAAAGTAAAAACCAAATATACAACATGAACAGAATTTGTCAACTCTTTCAAATTAAATACCCTATTATCCAAGGCGGAATGATCTGGTGCTCAGGTTGGGAACTTGCCTCTGCTGTCAGTAATGCCGGAGGTTTAGGTTTAATTGGTGCAGGATCAATGTATCCGGAGATATTGAAAGAGCATATCAAAAAAACAAAAAATAATACCGATAAGCCTTTTGGTGTAAATGTACCTTTGCTTTATCCGCAAACTGAAGAAATAATGAAAATTATCATTAAAGAAGACGTAAAAATAGTGTTCACTTCAGCAGGTAATCCGAAAACTTGGACTAAACATCTTCAAGAAAACGGAATTAAAGTTGCGCATGTTGTTGCAAATTCATCCTTTGCGGAAAAAGCTGATTTTGCTGGTGTTGATGCAATTGTTGCAGAAGGATTTGAAGCCGGAGGTCATAACGGAAGAGAAGAAACAACAACAATGAGCTTAATACCTCTCGTAAGAACAAAAACAGCAAAACCTCTGATTGCTGCAGGAGGAATAGGTACAGGCAGAACTATGCTGGCTGCAATGATCTTGGGAGCTGACGGAGTACAAATAGGAAGCAGGTTTGTTGCATCAGATGAAGCCTCTGCTCATATAGATTTTAAAAATGAAATTTTAAAAGCAAAAGAGGGAGATACCAAACTTTTATTAAAGAAATTAGTTCCGGTTCGATTAATAATGAATAAATTTGCCGATGAAATTGTGAAAGCAGAAAATGAAGGCGCTTCTAAAGAACAACTTGCAAATATATTAGGCAGAAGCAGAGCAAAATCAGGGATGTTTAAAGGAAATTTGACGGAAGGGGAATTAGAAATCGGACAAATATCAGCTCAAATAAATAAAATAAAACCGGTAAGAAATATAATTGATGACATATTATCAGAATATAAAACTGTTAAACAACAATTAAATCATGTAAGATTTTCATTTTAAATCTATAAAAACCGCTTAACACCAATAAATAATGATAAATTTTGAAAAGTTCTCACTTGATAACGGACTGCGTGTTATTTTTCACAAAGATCCGAACACATCGATTGCAGCAGTTAATATTCTTTATAATGTAGGATCAAAAGATGAAGACCCTGACAAAACAGGATTTGCACATTTATTCGAACATTTAATGTTCGGAGGCTCAGCAAATATTCCTGAATTTGATAAGCCTTTGCAAGAAGCCGGAGGAAGCAATAATGCTTTTACAAATAACGATTATACAAATTATTACTACACCTTACCTAAAGAAAATATTGAAACTGCACTTTGGCTTGAATCAGACAGAATGAAGAGCTTGGCTTTTACGAAAAAAAGTCTTGAGATTCAAAGAAAAGTTGTTATTGAAGAATTTAAACAAAACTATTTAAATCAACCATACGGAGATTTTTGGTTGCTGATGAGACCTCTCGCTTATAAAGTACATCCCTACAAATGGGCAACTATCGGTAAAGATATTTCGCATATTGAAAATGCAAGTATGCAAGATGTAAAAGACTTCTTTTATAAACATTATGCTCCAAACAATGCCGTTTTAACCATTGCAGGTAATTTTGAGCTTCAATATATAAAAGAATTAACTGAAAAATGGTTTTCAGATATTGAATCTCGAAAGATTCCTGAAAGAACTTTTAAGAAAGAACCTGAACAAAAGGAGCAAAGAATATTAGAGGTTGAAAGAAATGTACCGATAGATTCTTATTACAAAGCTTATCATATGTGCGAAAGATCTCATAAAGATTTTTATGCAATCGACCTTTTATCAGATATTTTATCAAATGGTGATTCATCCCGTCTTTATCAATCTCTGATTAAAAACAAAACAATATTTTCATCTTTAGATGCATATATTTCCGGAAATATTGATAACGGGTTATTCGTTTTCTCAGGTAAATTAAATAACGGATCAAGTTTTAAAAAAGCCGAAAAGGAACTTGATTCGGAAATTGAAAAATTCTTTTCTGAAAAAGTAAATAACAGAGAATTACAAAAAGTTAAAAATAAAATTGAATCAAAATTTATTTTTGGTGAAACTGATGTTTTAAATAAAGCAATGGGACTTTCATATTTCGAGTTATTGGGAGACGCCTCTATGATAAATAATGAAATTGAAAAATATAATAATGTTTCTGCCGAAGATATTAAAAATGCTGCAAAAAGTATTTTCAAAAAAGAGAACAGTAATATAATCTACTATAAATCAATAAATTAACTGATAAATAATATTTATTAATTTTGAAAGAATAATTAGGACAGAAACTTAATTATAGGAAGTTCTGATAAACTTACCGGAAATATTATATGGTTGATTATTATCAGGAACAGAATACAGCTTGAAATCGTAGCTTCCGGAAATATGACAATTTTTTCTGTCAATTTCAGTTATTTCAACTTCTCCCTCATATGATATAAAAAAGTTTGGAGAAGTTTCAATTTCTTTTGATATGATTTTATACGTAAGCCCGCATTGAGAAATTGATACTCCGGTTTTGTAGTCAAATGTTTGTTTATAAAAACCGATATCATCGGCATTAATTGTAATAATAATTGATTTTTTTGAATTATCATTTGTCTCGTGAGCTGCAATAATAGTAATTCCTTTATCAATTGCTGTCTCATAAACAACAAAGTTCTTATTAATATTATTTATTTTTATTTCAAAATA
>JAUVIG010000470.1 GCA_030592825.1 Chlorobiota bacterium
GAAAAAATCTCAAAACCCGAGCTTTATCTTAAAGATGAAAAAGATATGCTTTTAACAGAAGATAACAAGCATTTGACAAAAAATCCGGAATTACCATTTAAATATAAAGGAGAGGCATTACTGTCATACACAATAAAAAACAAACGTAAATATAAGACAATCAACAAATTCACTAACATTAGACCTGTTTCTTATCCATAAATAAAAAAGAATATAGAAAATGAGCAAAAAAGCATTATTAATGATACTTGACGGTTGGGGAATCGGAGATAAATCAAAATCCGATATAATCAGTCAAGGAGACACACCATATATTGACAGCCTTATTGAAAAATATCCTAATTCGCAATTATTAACTGACGGAGAAAATGTAGGATTGCCAAAAGGGCAAATGGGAAATTCGGAAGTCGGTCATTTAAATATCGGTGCAGGAAGAATTGTTTATCAAGATCTTGTAAAAATAAATAAAGCTGTTGAAGATAACAGCATTTCAGAAAATCCTGTTCTGAAAAATGCTTTGGAATATGCAAAAAACAATGACAGAGCGGTTCATTTTATAGGTTTGGTTTCTGACGGAGGAGTACATTCATCACAAGAACATCTTCATAAACTTTGTGACATAACAAAAGATATCGGCCTTAAGAAAGTATATATACATGCAATAACTGACGGCAGAGATACCGACCCCGAAAGCGGTTTAGGATATATTAAAAAATTGGAAGATCATTTAAAACATTCCGGCGGAAAAATAGCAAGCCTCATCGGAAGATATTATACAATGGACAGAGATAAGCGATGGGAAAGAGTAAAAAAAGGATATGACTTAATGACAGCCGGTATTGGTGAAAATTCTACAGACATTCTTTCTTCTGTTCAAAAATCTTATGATGAAAGAATTACAGATGAGTTTATAAAACCGATTGTAATGGTTAATGAAAACAATAAACCCATCGGATTGATTAAAGAAAAGGATGTTGTAATTTGCTTTAATTTCAGAACTGATCGTTTAAGGCAAATCACAACTGCATTAACACAAGAAAATCTTCATGAATTCGGAATGCATATCATGGATTTGCATTATCTTACAATGACAAGATACGATGAAAGCTTTACAAATATCCGAATTATTTATGATAAAGAAAATGTAAAAAATACTTTAGGTGAGCTTTTGGCAAAAGCCGGAAAAAAGCAATTGAGAATAGCAGAAACTGAAAAGTTTGCACATGTAACTTTCTTTTTCTCAGGTGGTCAAGCTAATGAATTTGAAAATGAAAAACGAATTTTAATACAATCACCAAAAGTTGCAACTTATGACTTACAACCCGAAATGAGTGCTTATAAAGTTGCTGATGCTCTTGTTAAGGAATTAAATAAAAAAGAGCACGATTTTATTTGCCTAAACTTTGCAAACGGAGATATGGTTGGTCATACAGGAATTGTAGATGCTATATTAAAAGCAGTAAAAGCTGTTGATGAAAATGTGAAAAATGTTGTAGAAGCAGCAAAAGCAAACGGATATTCTGTATTAATAATTGCCGATCACGGAAATGCAGACTATGCAGTTAATCCTGACGGCTCACCAAATACTGCACATTCATTAAATCCTGTACCGTGTATTCTTGTTGATAACAATTACAAAGAAATAAAAAACGGAATTCTGGCAGATGTTGCCCCTACTCTGTTATCTGTTATGGGAATGAATATTCCGGAAGATATGACGGGAAAAATTTTAGTATAGATATTTATTTTTTACTATTATTACAAAAATTTATTATTTAACCTATTCACTAAAAATTAATTATCATGAAAAAATCAATACTTTTAATTTTGTCCTTGATATTAATAATAAATATTCAAGCACAACAAAAAAAAACACCTTTGCAAGAACACATTAATGCCGGTAAAGAAGCATACAATAAATTTGCTGATAAAAAAAATCATGAAAGCATAAAAAATAATAAAACCTCAAAGTCCTATAGTATTGGAGATACTGAAATATTTTGGAAATGGGATTTTACAGATATGCCGCCTGCATGGGTTCAAGAACCTGCAACTTGCAGAGCAGTCGGAGATAACTCTTATGTTTTTGTGGCTGACAATCAGTGGGATAATAATATGAATCAGACAGATGTTGATGAAGTACTTTTCAGGTTAGAAGATGAAACATTAAACTCTTCCGAATACGGTATAATTGAAATGGATACAACCTATTTCGGATTAATTCCTGATGAATTGGATAACGATCCTAAAGTTATATTCTTTTTTTCAGCTCTCGGAAGCTATAACGGTACTGTTTTCGACGGATATTTTTCGGCTTATAATCAAATGACTGAAGAAGAAGCACAAATGGAAGGAGCACACAGCAATGAATGTGAAATGCTGTATATGAGTTGCGACCCCGTTAATCCGACAGCATCTTCTACATTATCAGTTCTTTCTCATGAGCTTCAACATCTGATACACTGGGGCTATGATGCAAATGAAGACACTTGGGTTGATGAAGGTTGTGCAGAGCTTGCTATGGTAATATACGGATATCCTGACCCGATTATTAATTTCCCCTCAAATCCTAATAATAATTTAATTGTTTGGGATCAACAATTTTCTGATTATGTGCAAACAATGTTGTTCTTCACATATTTGTCAGAACAATACGGTGTTGAAATCATAAAAGAAATTGTTGCAAATCCGGAAAACAGTGTAACCGGAATAAATACTGTTTTATCTAATAACGGAATTACTGAAAGTTTCTCTGATATTTTTAATAACTGGACAATTGCAAATTTTCTTGACGATACTGATTTCGACAACGGTAAATACGGATATGAAATTTTTAACTTACCTAACTTCAGTTATAACACATACCCAAATTTACCGATAGATACAAGTAAAAATATTAATGATTGTTCAGCAATATATCATAACTTACCTCTTGATTTTGAAGAAATTGAAATTAAAGTATCTTCAGATGATACCGGTAATTCGATACTGCATCTTTTAGCTTATGAAGACGGAACAATTAAAGAAATAATTTCTGATGACGGAGACTTGGTTATGAATTTTACACAACCCGACTCATATACATTATCTGATTTAATTTTAGTAACCGGAAATCAAAGAGCAAGTAACGGGGATACTGATTTTTCAATAAGCATTTTCGATCCTACTGTGGATATTAACGAAATAAAAGATAATTCAATTAATATTTACCCGAATCCCGTAAATGATTTTGTAACAATTTCACTAAAACCGGAAAACCCAATTAAGTTTTCTGTTGAAATAACTGACCTAAACGGAAAAATTATTAAGCGTATTTATACAGACATACAAATTATAAGCATTAATACTTCAACATACAGCAGTGGGTTATATTTCATTAAAATAAAGACAGATAAAAAAACAATTGTACGAAAATTTA
>JAUVIG010000338.1 GCA_030592825.1 Chlorobiota bacterium
TAATAAAGAAATTTAAACTACATTTGCAGTTAAATAATTATTCATGTCAAAACTAATCATAATCCCTACTCCTATCGGTAACCTAAAGGATATAACTTTCAGAGCAATTGAAGTATTAAAAGAATCAGATTTGATATTAGCTGAAGACACTCGCAAAACAGGAATTCTACTTAATCATTATAATATTGAAAACAAAACAGAAGCTTATCATAAATTTAACGAACACAAAAAAGTTCAATCAATTATTGAAAGGTTAAACAGCGGTATGCAAATAGGATTAGTTACTGATGCCGGAACTCCCGGAATTTCTGATCCGGGTTTTTTATTAGTTAGAGAGTGCATATTGAATAACATAAAAGTTGAAACTTTACCCGGAGCAACTGCATTTGTTCCGGCATTGATCAATTCTGGTTTTCCTTCGGAAAAATTTTGTTTTGAAGGCTTTTTACCTCAAAAAAAAGGACGTACAAAAAGATTAAAAGAACTGTCGGATGAAAAAAGAACAATGATATTTTATGAATCACCCCACAGACTTATAAAAACATTGAAACAATTCGAAGAATATTTCGGAAAAGACAGAATAATTTCAGTTTCGAGAGAACTTACAAAGATTTATGAAGAAAACATCAGAGGAAAAGCAGAGGAACTAATTAATCATTTTAACGAAAAAATTGTTAAAGGTGAAATTGTAATTATAGTTGAAGGTGTTGGTAAAAAGATTGAAGGAGATTGAACGGATTGAAGGAGATTGATTTAGATTGGTTTAGATTGGTTTAGATTGAATGAGATTAATTTAGATTGAATTAGATTGAATTACAACCTACATTATAAGATTAAAATACGGTATTCAAATAATAAACCCTTATCTTTAAGAATCCGGCTGTCTGATAAATTTTGCAAATAAATACTTATTTCTTATATTAGCAGAATACAGAAATCTTATTATTAAAACAAAATGACTAATTCAAGCCGGTGGAATATATTGATTGCAGATGATGATAAAAATATTCACAAGATTAAGGAAAATCCGTTCTTTCAAGAAAATATTTTAGGAAAACCTATTAATTTTCTTTCTGCATATACAAAGGAAGATGCTTTTAAAATTTTAGAAGAAAGGCATAGTGAAATTTCAGTAATATTATTTGATATTATTTTAACAGACGGAAACGGTTTGGATGTTATTGAATACATCCGAAATAATTTAGGAAATGAGAAAATTCAAATTATTATACGCTCAGATGCTTCAATAGATTTTTCTAAAAGAGAAATTACAGATAATTATATTATACATGACTATATTGATGATGACGATAAAACTGACGGAAAATTATATTTTACTATAAAATCAGCAATTTCTACTTACAATGACATTGAAAAATTAGAGAAACGGAATGAAGAAATAAATAAACAAAAGGAAGTTATAGAATATCAAAAACAAGAATCAGATAAAAGTATTAATGCAGCAAGTCTTATCCAAAAAGCCCTTTTTCCAAAAGAAGAACTATTAACAAAATATTTCCCTGATTCATTTATAATTCACGAACAACAGCAAAACATAGGCGGTGATTTTTATTATTTCAGTGAAATACTCGGTAAAATTTTAATTGTAGCTGCAGATTGCACGCATCACGGTATTCAGGCAGCATTAACTTCAATGTTAGGAATAAGTTTTTTGAAACGAATTATTGAAGTTGATAAAGTATTTGATCCTGCAAATATTCTGACTAAATTAGGTTATGAAATCTTAAATATCTTTAAAAATAAAAACAGCAAAGGTGAGGTATATGACGGAATGGATATTTCTGTTTGCACTTTTGATTTAGAAAATAAGACATTATTAGTATCAGGAGCAATTAATTCAATATTTCATGTACGCGGTAACAGCATAATAGAACACGAAGTAAGCAAGTATGCAGTCGGACATTTGGATACTTATCATAAAAATTTCAAAACAGAACTTATCTCTATAGAAAAAGATGATATTATCTATATGTATACTGACGGTTTTTCTAATCAATTAGAAGCAAATGACAAAACTTTCGGAAAGGATAATTTTTTTCAAATGTTAAGTAGAAAGAAAAAGAAAAGTATGGGCAAACAAAAGAATTATTTCCTTAAACAACTTAAAGAAATGAAAGAAATAAAAGGACAAACAGATGATATTCTTTTAATAGGAATAAAGATACCTGATTGTATTGATAATAAAGAATAAAACATGACAAATTTCAATAAAAAATCAATTCTCGTTTTCGATGTAGAAAACACATCTTTAATAGGAACCGGCTTTGCATTCGGAGCAGTTGTAGTTGATGTTAAAACTTCAAAAATTATTGAAACAATTGAACTGTTAAGTTCCGAAAATCTTGACAAATGTTCCGATTGGGTAAAAGAAAATGTTTTGCCGAAACTTTCCGATATACCTGTTTGCAAAACAGATTTTGAATTACGAACAGCTTTTTGGAAGTTCTACCAAGTTTGGAAAGACAAAACACAAGTATGGGCAGATGCAGCTTTCCCGGTTGAAACACAATTTCTTACAGATATTGCAAAAGACGATATTGTAAACAGAGAATTTGCAATGCCCTATCCTTTGTATGATATTGCAAATTTTATAGATGTAAACACAGACCGCATTAAACTGTCAAGTCTTAAAAATCTAAAAATACACAACCCGAAAGACGACAGCCTTGCAAGTGCAATATGTATAATTAATCATTTTAAAAACAACCAATAATGAGTAAACCATACAGCTATCATATTTTTTTATTTCCGTTTAGGTGGGATTATTGCGAAGCAAAAGATAATTGCAAAAACAAAAAACAAAGTTTTTCAGAACGAACCCAACTTAAAAAATTTCATGATTTATTAATTCCTAATCCAAAAGAAACAAAATGGGAAACAGAGAAATACAAAACAGATAATTCAACAAATTACAATGAATTTACATATTTCTATAATTTTGTGCGTGATGCAATTTTTGACACCAAGAAAGAAAAACATAATAAAACAGTAATGAAACATTATGCTTATGACACAAATAACAAAAATTACAAATACCAAATATCGTTAATTAACAAAGAGAAGCCTTTTGAACTAAATATAAAAGAAATTTATCTACATGTTTTTGATACAGGTGTAGCATTACTCTCATATCACTTGGAAAATAAACAAACTGATAAATTTGAGGATATTTTAAAAATTAATGAATTCGGAAGAAGAATTTATCCGCAATTTTTAGATAACAAAGAACCTCATACCAATTTAACAAAAACCAAATTTCTTGCAGACAAAATAAGGATTGTAAAAAGCCCACTTTGCAATGAACATGATAACAATCCGCAAATAATTGCAGAAGAAGACTTTTCAAAGTATAATGATTTTTTAAATATAAAAGATGATGTTTTTATCATTCCGTCTTTTATTGAAAACTTACTTGGTAATAATTTTATTACAAAAGATACAAAAGATAAAATAAAAATTAAGCCACTTATTGATGACCGAATGTTTGTTATTGCTTGGTACGGAAATAATTATTTTATTAATAAGTTGCAATCAAAAAACATTTTAACAGAACAACACAGATATAGAGGAAAAACAACAGGGACAACCATAACCTCAAAACGATATAACTATTTAATGAATACTGATTGGTATCGCTATCTTTTTATTGACGGAGGCAGTCCGATGTGCCAAAATTCAGACATGTTACAAGACTTATTGCAAAATCACAGTTATGCCCGTTTTATTGATTGGGGAACTTTGTACGGTGTAAGCAGATATTCTTTTGTTTGTTTAACTTCTGACTTAAAAACATTAAAAGAGAATAATGCAGAGATGATTCCCATTCATATAAAAACAATGTACTACCAAATGATTGTTCTTTCTCTTATGCAAAGAGCAAGTATTTTGCGTTTCTCTGATGAAGTTACTGAAATTTCAAAACTTGGTGAAACTGATGAGAATAAGAATGATGACATACAACTTGAAGAAATAAAACATATAAACAAAGCATACCTGAAATTTATAAATTCAATGTACTTCCGTGAAGTAACGGCACAAGAGCAAGGCATTGAGCTTTACGATATGATGCAGCAACACATGCGAATTGAACGTGATGTAAAAGACTTAAATCGGGAGATTGATGAATTATACCAGTTTGCTAAATTACTTGAAGATGATAAAACTTCAAAACAATTAAAAAAACATACCTGGTTAGCTACAATCTTTTTACCTGCTATGCTTATAAGTGGTATTTTAGGTATGAATG
Source organism: Chlorobiota bacterium (assembly GCA_030592825.1). GTDB lineage: Bacteria > Bacteroidota > Bacteroidia > Bacteroidales > JAADGE01 > JAADGE01. The sequence goes on from JAUVIG010000338.1 coordinate 4,268, forward strand.
TGTTGCCAAACATAGAATATATACCAAAATATCTTTTTGGAGGAAATTTTTATTTTCCATTTTGGATAAGCATTTCTTTAATGATTTTTGTAACTATTTTTACAATTTTTATTATGTTTAAATACAAAAAAAAATAAAACAATGAGCAACTACAAACTAACATTCAAACTAAAACAGCACACACCGCTTATACATTTTCAGCATGAGCAACACGGTGCAACATTAAGAGCTACGGAACTGAAACCTAAACTTGATAGGTTTATTATTACTAAACTTGGGAAAGATAAATGTGAAAATTGGCTTATTAACGGACA
>JAUVIG010000647.1 GCA_030592825.1 Chlorobiota bacterium
GTGAGATGTCAGCAGCACAATTTGCCGAGTACTTTTTATTTCCTCGAAATATGCATTATAACTTTGTGTCTCAATTAAGCGGCGGCGAAAAAAGGCGACTTTATTTAATGACGGTATTAATGAAGAATCCAAATTTTCTTATTTTGGATGAACCGACTAACGATTTGGATATTATGACTCTTAATGTGCTTGAAGATTATATCAGACACTTTAAAGGGACTGTGCTGTTAGTTTCTCATGACAGATATTTTATTGACAAAACAGCAGATACATTATTTGTTTTTAAGGGAATGGGAGAGATTAAGGTATTCCCCGGAAATTATTCAGCTTATATTCAGTATGTTGTAAAGAATGAAAAAAATATTACCGAAACGAATCAAAAGAAAATAAAACAAAAACCCGAAAAAAGAAAAGAAGAAACCGGAAAGCAAATACATAAGTTGAGCTATAAAGAAAAGACGGAATTTAAGACACTTGATGAAGAACTGGAAAGATTCAATAAAGAAAAATCAGAACTTGAATTATATATGCAATCCGGGAATTATACAAGTGAAGAATTGGCTGAAAAATCTAAACGACTTGCAGAACTTATTGAAATAATTGATGAAAAAGAGATGCGTTGGTTGGAATTAAGCGAGAAAGTTTAGCTTATAATAACCCAAATTATAATGAGATTTAGCCGAGTTTTGAAATTAATTTAAAAAAAGTTATATATATTTTTGTATAATAAAATTTAGCTTTTACTTTTGCAACCGCTTTTACAAAAAAGTGACACTTGACCTCTTAGCTCAGTTGGTAGAGCAACGGCCTTTTAAGCCGTGGGTCCTGCGTTCGAGTCGCAGAGGGGTCACTTAAGCCGTTGATAATCAAATGTCAGCGGCTTTTTTTATTCCGTATCACACTTCACCCTGAAAAAGCGGAACGAAATTAAATTTTAAATAAAATAGATTTCAGACATCCCAACCTATGGTGCATATAGGCATGCTTTAATAATTAATTCTTTTTAAGAAAAATAAATTAAAATGAGATTTAGTCATATTCTTGAAAATGTTTTTTAGCCGGTTTATTATTATTCTCCTTATTTTTGTGTAATATTGTATAGTTAATTGCCGGAAATTTGATTATCCAAAAAATTTTACACTATGAAAAACCTACTTACATTCCTAACAATAATCATTCTCCAATTATCAATCATCAATTCAGCCATTGCTCAAGACCCTTTCCGGTTTACACCGGTATCCGATGGCGACCTTGCGTGGGGAGACTACAACAACGATAGCTTTGAGGATTTACTACTTACAGGAGAAGACGAAGACGGAAACCGTATTTCCAAGATATACAAAAACAACAACGGCAACGGAACTTTTACAGATATAAATGCGGGTTTAGCAGGAGTTTATTATAGTTCAGTAGCTTGGGGCGATTATGATAATGATACTTATTTAGATATTTTATTAACAGGAAAGGATGCAAATGATAATCGTATCTCTAAAATCTATAAAAACAACAACGGCAACGGAACTTTTACAGAACAAACACAAATTGAATTAACAGGTGTTTTTTTAAGTTCCGTAGCATGGGGCGATTATAATAACGATACTTATTTAGATATTTTATTAACAGGAGAAGATGAAAACTCTAATCGAATTTCCAAAATTTACAGAAACAACACAGGTAACGGAACTTTTACTGACATTAATGCAGATTTATCAGGTGTTTAATGTAGTTCAGTAGCATGGGGCGATTATGATAATGATGATTATTTAGATATTTTATTAACCGGATGGTATGAATATAGTAATACTATTACCAA
>JAUVIG010000341.1 GCA_030592825.1 Chlorobiota bacterium
CCACTCTTGTGATATAATAGACACTTTTGAGATCATAAGAACGATAACGACCGGGTTCATTGCGGCTTTCACCACCATAACTTAAGGTTACACCAATTTTATTTTTGTAGTCTTTCCAATAAACAAATATACCGCTGTGTTCAACACCGCCGTATGAATAATTTACGTAATATATCCAATCGCCCGGCTGTATTTTGCTGATATTGACATAAGGGCCGCTTTTTTTGCTTTTGTACACCACTTTCTTGTTTGTTCCGTAGCCTGCCCTTTTATATACTTCATTAATATAATCCCAGCAACTTCCCTTAACGATTGTTTTATCTTTTAAAGCCATTTTACGTCCGATCTCAAGAACGGCTTTGCCGCCCTCACTTGTATTTTTCTCCGCATTCAATATCGGATCCGAACCGGATTTATCATTTTTATTCCTTTTATTGTCAACTACTTTTCTGTTTTCTACAACTTTAACTACTTTTCTTGAACAGGAAGATATAATTAACATGCTCACCATCAGCAATATCACGAATTGTACTTTAGATATTTTTTTTATCACAGGAATCAGTTATAAATAAATTAATGTTTCAAAGCTAATAAAATATACGGAAAATCCATATAGATCAAACGTTTAATATTGGCAGAAATTATGAGTTTAGATTTTAGAAATGAGTTTTTAGGAGTGCCCTTAAGGTTTCTCGTTTTTTGTATTAGGGGTGAAAATGTTGGGAATCAGTTTGTTTTAAGAAAAAGGGAGGTATATAAATGATCATTTATTTATTTTGCATTGGGCGTTTTTACTTTTTATAAGATTAATTAAACTTTTATTCTTCTTCTAAGGCCAGTTCAATAAATTTTTCAAGTAATTCCTCAACCAACTCTTTATTTTCGGTTGAAATCGTATTATTTTTATCTGATTCTTCCATGATATTCAGCTTTAAGTACAGGTTCTTATTATATAAACAGATTTTTACTCAAAAGGGTTGCAAGAAGATCAAAAAAAATATATTTGCTTTCGCCTGTAAAAGCTTGCAGAAACGCGATTAAGTGCGTTTTTATATTTACAAACAGAATCTGAAGTAGTATATGGGATACAAATAAGTTTCAATTATAATGCTGAATAAGCTGTTATTTTGACCTGTGAAATTACATTTTTTATATTATTTTTACCTTTTTATATCAAATCAATTAATTCACTGAATAATTTATAATCATGGAAAAAAAACGTATTTTAATCATTTTGTTATTAATATTGTTGGTGTTGGTTCAATGTAAACATACAGATGAAAACTTACAAACAGCAGATCAAAAAAATATTGATAATCAGTTTGTAAATGAGGTGCAAACAGCACTCATCGAAACTTTCGGAAATGATTCCGAATCTGTGATAAAAAGAGGTGTGAAGCAAGCTGCTTCTCTATGGCGTGATTCTGACGGAAGTCCGGAAGAGTTTAAAACCTTTTGTGCGGAAAATTTTATTTCAGATGCAACAGAAAAAGAAATGGTATTTAAAAAAGTATCAAAGAACTTTGAGTCTCTGTGGGGACATCAAAATAAGATATTATTGGATTTAAATGAGAACATGCATTTAGACAACGGTCCGTATCATAAAATTGATGCCATGTTTGCTGCCTACAGTCCGGGATCACATTTTAAAGATGATTTTTATTCAAATAAAATTGCTTTTGTTATTGCTTTAAACTTTCCTTCTTATACACTAAATGAAAAGAATGAACTCGGAAAAGAATGGACAAGCTTAGAATGGGCATATGCAAGAATGGGCGATGTTTTTACGGCTCGTGTTCCGGCAGAATTATTACAAAAAATCGGTGCAGCAAGTACTGATGCCGATATTTATATTTCGGAATATAATATTTATATGGGACATTTGCTCAATAAGGAAGGCGATAAACTATTCCCGGAAGATATGGTTTTACTGTCTCACTGGAACTTACGTGATGAGATTAAATCTAATTATGCAAATAAAGAAAACGGTATTGAGAAACAAGATATGATATATTCGGTAATGAAGCATATCATCAATCAAACCATTCCCGAAGATGTTATTAATTCCGGTGATTATGATTGGAATCCGCTTGAGAATAAAACATATAAAGACGGTAAGGAAATTCAATTAAGTTCTGAGCCGAACACGCGATATAAACAAATATTGAATATTTTTTCGGCTTTTAAGGCAACAGATGCGTATTACAGCGATTATAATACCTTTATTAAACGATCTTTTGCGGGAGATAAGGAAATTCCGCAAATTGAAGTGGAAAAACTTTTTGACGAATACTTGTCTTCTCCTGTGGTTAAAGAAGTAGGTGTATTGATCAGCAAACGTTTAGGGCGAGATTTGAAACCTTATGACATTTGGTATGACGGATTTAAAGCTCGAAGTTCAATTTCGGAAGAAACACTGAATGATATGACACAAAAGAAATATCCGAATGCCGGAGCATTTGATGCTGATTTGGTAAATTTCTTAAAAAAGTTAGGCTGGTCAGATGAACGTGCTGAATTTATTGCATCCAAAGTAGATGTTGATCCTGCTCGCGGTTCCGGACATGCTTGGGGAGCCGAAATGAAATCTGAAAATGCACACTTAAGAACAAGAATTTCAGATAAGGGAATGGATTATAAAGGCTATAATATTGCCGTTCATGAATTCGGACATAATGCAGAACAAACAATTTCTTTGCATGATGTTGATTATTATATGATTAGCGGTGTTCCGAATACTGCATTTACCGAAGCTTTGGCATTTATTTTCCAAAAACGCGACCTGTTTTTATTAGGAATTAATAATGAAAATCCTGACAAAGAGTATTTGGAAATACTTGATCTTTATTGGTCTGTATTTGAAATTACGGGCGTTTCAATGGTTGATATGAAGCTTTGGAAATGGTTATACGAAAATCCTGATGCCACAGCTGATGAATTAAATAAAGCTGCTGTAAATATTGCAAAAGAAGTTTGGAACAAATACTTTGCGGATGTTTACGGCACAAAAGATGAACCTGTTTTAGCCGTTTATTCGCATATGATAAGTTCTCCCTTATATCTTGCAAATTATTCATTCGGACATTTGATCGACTTCCAGATCGAACAATATTTAGTAGGTAAAAGTTTTTCTGATGAGGTAGAAAAAATATGGAGTATCGGTAGACTTACTCCGCAAGTTTGGATGCAAAAAGCCGTAGGTGAAGCAATTTCCACAGAGCCTATGATAAATGCAACTAAGGAAGCTTTAGAGCATATTAATTCAAATTAAATGTAAATTAAAACAGTCAAAAAAAGCTTATCTTTAATGCAAATAATATCAGTTTAGGTTATGAGAAAAATCTTATTCAACTCCTATGCTCATTTTGAAAAACAAGAAGGGTATTACAGTTCATATTCAGATGTTGAGGCTTGGCTTTCTGATATTGAAAAGAAGAATGTAAAGCTCATACAATATTATGAACGAAAAAAAGATTGAAAGATATGTTCTGTTCCTTCAATCTTCCAAGTGGTTCCACCCGGAATTGAAACCAAGTACCGTATTATTCAGGAACACAATGAAATATACCGTGTTTGTTCTTTAAGATGTTAAACAGATTTGTATTTATGTCATATTGAAATTGTGTTTTGCAAAATGCAAATTTATAAAACAGATTTTAATAATATGTGTGTTATAATGAAAAAATTGTCTGCAATTATATGTAATAATATTCCGTTATGATATTAATTTTGTAACTTTGTATAAAACATGGGAAAACATTAAATTTTAAAACTTAAACAAATGGAAACGGTAACTATTCCCCAAAATGAATATCTGAATTTAATTAGTTTGTATTTAAAAATAAAGCAACAAATAGGCGTTATTACTCAGTATAAAACAGAAGAAGAATTATTAAAAGATTTTTACGATAATAAATTAGAATTGTCCGAAAAGGCATTTGCAAACGGTGAAATCATTGAGCATAACGAACTAAAAAAAGAAGTTGAACAATGGAAGACCCAAAGAAAATAATTTGGACGGAACCGGCAAAACAAGACCTTAAAGATGTTTTTGATTTTATTTCTGAATATTCATATAAAATTGCAGATAAAACAGTAGATAAAATAATTGAAAAAACTGATATTTTATTAGTAAAAGGGTTTGAACTTGCAGGACAGATTGATACAATAAACTCAAATTACAGACGGTTAATTGAGGGCAATTACAAAATATTGTACAAAGTTAAATCTAATAAAGTTATTATACACGGTGTTTTTGATGCAAGGCAACATCCGGATAAATTAGAAAAAAAATAAAATATTTACACTAAAAATCATTATTGTTTTCTTGAAATAATATCAAACGTATATCAAATATTTTTTTCTGTCATTCGTTTACATCTGCTTAACGGTTTTAAAACAACAACAATCAACCTTTTCACTAATTCATCAACTTGGTCGGTTACTTAGTCGGTATCATGGTCGGTTTAAAAGTAAATTTAATTTATTCATCAATCTCAACTAATTCATAGCTCGTGCTCACAAAACAAATTTTTTCAAAAAAGGC
>JAUVIG010000069.1 GCA_030592825.1 Chlorobiota bacterium
ATCAGAAAGGCCTTTATTACTTTCAAAAAATACTGATTGCTCTATCATATTTGATTCAATTCTGCCTTTACTGAATGCAGATATTTGGATACTGTTTTCACCCGGTATAAGCAAAAGTTGAATTGATTCATGATTTCTTTTTCCTCTTTTAATTTTTTTTGACCCGGAATAGTCATGAATAATCCGTTTTCCGTTTTGCATTACTTTTATTTCATCAATGCCTCCTCCATTGTCAACCAATTGAAATTCAATTTCCAAAATATCTTTTTTTAAAACTGAATCATTGAAAAATGTATTGAATTTTATACTTGGGGGCGGTGATTTTTGCAAATAATCATTTAAATTCATATTTTCATTAATCAAGCCTCTTGTTTGATAAGCATGTTGTAACAATCCGGGTCGATAAAAGTCTTCAAAAAATTGATTAACATTGTATGTTTGCATTCCTTTAATATAAAAGATGTATTTTTTTGCTCCGGCATTTCCGTCAAAAAAACCACCTCTTGCTTTTATAAACCAATTATTTCTTGAAAGTTGATAATATGTATATATAATTTTAGCATTTATTATTTCCCACACTTTAACGACACCCTCAATACTGCAAGAAATTAAAGATTGGTTATCGGGTGTTAATTGAAGAGAAGTTACGGCAGAATTATGTCCTTTAAAAACTTTTAATACCTTACCGGTTGCAGCATTCCACATTTTGATATTACCGTCGGAACCTCCTGTAAAAATAAATTTTCCGTAGTTGGAATATGCAACGGAATGAATTTGACCTTGTTTAGGATTTATTTTTTTGAGTTGAAAACCGGAAATAAGATCCCAAATGCTGACTTTCCCGTCCCAAGAACCTGAAACCATGGTTTTCCCGTCAGGACTGAAATCAAAAGAAGAAACAACATCTGTATTACCGACAAAGCGTCTGAACAATTCTCTTGAGTCTATTTCCCATAAAGAGAAGTTTTTATCCAAACCTCCGGTAACAATATAATTTCCGAATGAAGAAAAGTCAGAACAAAATGCTTTTACGTCTTTAAAGAATTTCTCTTCCTCTCCGGTTTCAACATTCCAAATACAGGCATTGCCGTCCCAACTGCTTGATAATAATTTTGTTCCGTCATCGTTAAAGTGAATTGAGAAAATCATATTACGATGTCCTTTAAAGGTCTTAATTAATTTTCCGTTTTGAGAATCCCATAATTTAATTTTATTGTCGCTGCTTCCGGTTGCAATTAGTTTACTGTCGGGTGAAAAATCAAAACATATAATTGCTGCTGAATGACCTTTTAGGTTATAAACTGTTCTTCCTGTTTCAAAATCTAATACTTTTGCAATGGAATCTTTTTTTCCAATAATTAATAATTTCCCGTCCGGACTTAATTTTACGTTTGTTTTCCTGTCAAAGTAAGTTTTTGCATAGTACTCCCAATAACTTTCTTGGTCTAAATCTGTTCCTTGGTTGCTTGTATTGACATATCCTACGAAAGTTCTCACAAGTTTTCCGGTTGAAGTTTTTCTTAAAGTAGCTGTTCCGTCATCACTTGCAGTTAAAAAATAATTTCCGTCAGGGCTGAAACCTGCAAAATTGATTTCTTTTTCATGAGCTTTTACAGTTCTTATTTTCTTTCCGGAATCTTTATTAAATAATTGAACTGAATTTTCATCTGATATAAGAATGTATTTTCCGTTTGAACTGATATCAACTGAAGTTACATCTTCTTGTTTTTCAATATATGTTCTTACTTTCTTAGCTGTTTTTAAATTCCAAAGAACCAAAGGACCGTTTCGGGAACCTGATATTACATAGTTTTCATCAGGAGTATATTTTGCATAAGTTCCGCATCCGCCGCATGAACCTTTTTCAACAGATTTTAATATCATCTTTTTTTCTCCTGTTTCAAAATCAAAAATAACAGCTTTTCTGTTGTCTTCAGATACCAGAATATCTTTATTATCTTTGCTGATTTGCACTTTAATTCCGGTTCCGAGACCTTTATCCGGACTTACTTTAAGCTCTCGTATAAAATTACCGCTTTCAGTTTCAAATATTTTAGCTCTGAACTCATATCCTCCTATTACGATGTATTTACCTTCGGAAGTAAAGTCAATAGTTGTTACACGGTCTTTAACTTTAAAAGTTCTTATTAATTCTGCATTTTCAATATTCCAAAGTTTAACTGTATTATCTGTACTTCCGGTTGCAATGAATTTACCGTCGGGAGTAAAACATAATGCTTGGACGGTTCCTTCATGTCCGAGAAAAGTTCTCATTTCTCTGCCGGTAGCAATTTCCCATAGTTTTGCAGTTTTATCTCTTCCTCCTGTTATAAGAAATTTTCCGTCAGGACTGAATGCTGCAATTTTTACTGCTCCGAGGTGCCCTCTTTGAATAACAGTTTCCAATTCTTGTTCTTGTGCATCAACAATTGATGTTAATGAGAATAAAAATATAATTACGAAGAAAATGTTTTTTAGGTTTTTCATATTTTAGTTTTTAAAATTTATTCAAATATAAACTGTTTGATTGGTTATTCAAAATATTGATTATTTATTCAAAATATTGTAAATTAATTTGTTATTTTTCTTAACATGATTTTTGGTTCTCTCCGGATAGCTTATTCACCGCACTGCCGTACGGTGTTACAAATATGTCAATCCTAACGGATTTATTATTCATTTTGAGAATGTTTTAAAACCCTTTGAAAAAAGGAATTACAATATGGTGTTAATATTTTTTTTACATCGTCGGGATATGATTCATACACTTCTAATGCTGATTTTTCAAGTTTATTTTGGTTTGATTTCAATTCGTTTTCAATTTTTATTTTGAATTTTTTTGCTTCTTCAATTCTTTTGGGATAATTACTTTCAATAAAATCTATATATTTTGCAAAAATGTAATAAGCATGATTAGGATAATCTTTTAAATTATTTTTATCATTCTGAAAATGTATGTCTTCACAAGCTTCTACAGTAGAAAGTCTGTATGATTCATGTGTATTTTTTATACAGAGATAAATCGGAATATATGGGTTTATACATCCGTTATACGGACATATCCACATTAAAGAGCCTATTTCATTAGGCATATTCGAACGAAGTTGAGCAATAAAACTGAATTGTGTGCTTTTAGTGCATACAGGTCTGACATTGTTTTCATGCGGGTTATTGTTTGCAGGTAAATTGTAATAATCTGTCTTTTCGTGATGATTTGATAAAATTGATTTAATATCTTCCAATGTAACTTTTTTTTCAGGTTTGAAAGAGAAGGGTAATATATCATTTTTGCTGAAATGATTATCTTGAAAATGATTTAAACCGGAAAGATGTCGAGGGATATTCCATTCTCCGATGTTTGTAAGCGAGTCTCCGTATACTTCTCTGAAATTGAATTCTTTTTGAGTATCATACCATCCTCTTTTTATTGCATATTCAATGATGTCCGGAGAAGAAAGAAAGTTTAGGGTATCCTTTAAATCAACTTTTTGAATAGTATAATAATTTGGAATAATTGCAACTTGATTATCCGGTATTCTTTGAGCAATCCAGTGTTTGCCTTTTACAACTGCCAGCACCCAAGCTTCATTTTTATCAGCAATGCAATATGTTCTTCCGGAAGATTCATAACCGTGTTCTTCAATAAGTTTACCTCCGAGTTTTACAGCTTCTTTTGCATTACCGGCTCTTTCTGCCAAAATTCTTCTGAAATAACAGCCGATATTTCCGGTTGCCGTATCTTCTTTTGATTTACATGCATTTGAACAAATCACAAGGGAATGTTCGTTTAAATATGCATCTCCGAATTTTTCTCCTGTAACTTGAAAACGCAAGTAAGAATTGGTTTTATTAACTTGCTTTATTTGTGTTCCGTTTAATAAAGTTGTTGAATCGTTTTTATATTTCCTTGCAGGCACTTTAAACCAATTAACAAGCATTTCACCACTGTCATCTTCATTATGACCTACCAAAACAGAACCGTCAAAACTTGCATCTTTTCCGGCTGTAATTGTGTAACAATCAGGTTGTTCTTGAGCAAATACAGCTCCTGATATTAAGATAAATACTATAGTTTTAATAAATACTTTCATAGACCAATAATTCATTTGTTGTAAAACAATATATAAAATTTCAAAATATAACTTAACTCATTGTTAATTTATTTAAGAATTTATAAATTTACGAAATTTTAATAACTTTCAAAATCAAATAAATTAAATTAATATGTCAAAAAGAACTATTGTAACGATGCCGGGAGACGGAATAGGAAAAGCCGTTCTCGATGAAACATTAAGAGTATTGGATGCTGCAGGATTTGAAGCTGATTATGTTGAAGGAGATATTGGATGGGAATTCTGGAAAAAAGAAGGGGATCCGCTTCCGCAAAGGACTCTTGATTTAATTGCAAAACATAAAATTGCATTGTTTGGTGCCATTACTTCAAAACCAAAAGACGAAGCCTTTGAAGAATTAGCTCCTGAATTGAAAGAAAAAGGCTTGGTATATTCAAGCCCGATAGTGGGATTACGTCAACATTTTAATTTAGAGATTTGCGCTCGCCCTTGTAAAACATATAAATGTAATCCGTTAAATTTTATTAAAAGAGGTAAAGACGGAGATATTGTAGAGCCTATGGTTGATGTTGTCATTTTCCGTCAAAATACGGAAGGTTTATACGGCGGTGTTGAATGGAGCAATCCTGATGCAAAAGTTTATGATGCTTTGATGTCGCATCCGAAGTTTAAAAAGAATTTCGGCCATGTACCGGTAGAAGAAGTATCTGTTTCTACAAGGATTTTCTCAAAAGAAAGAACCGAAAATATTTTACGTGCTGCATTTGATCACGCAAAAGAATACGGCTATAAATCTGTTACATTATGCGAAAAGCCGAATGTAATCAGAGAAACTTCCGGAATGATGTATAAAATGGCATTGGAAATTCAAAAAAATGATTATCCTGAAATTGAACTTTGGAACACTAATATTGATGCTCAAATGATGTGGTTAACAAAGGTTCCGGAAGATTACGGAGTAATTGTTGCCGGAAATATGTTTGGAGATATTGTTTCTGACGGTTTTGCAGGATTAATCGGAGGTCTTGGTTTTGCTTGCAGTGCACAATGGTCAAAAGACGGTATTGCTGTTTTTGAACCAACACACGGCTCTGCTCCTAAATATGCCGATTATGATACATCAATTGTAAACCCAATGGCAATGATAGAATCAGCTTGTATGATGCTTGATTTCATTAATGAAAAAGAAATTGCCGTAAAAATCAGAAAAGCTCTTGCAGATGTGATTGAAGAAGGAAAGGTCAAAACTTATGATATGATGAAAATGAGAGGTAAAGCTGATGTTGTTAAAAACGGTGCAGCTTCTACGAAAGAAATGGCTGATGCTGTTATTGCGAAATTGTAATATTGCATTGTTGCATTGCTGAATTGTTACATTGTTGAGTCTACTCCGAAAAGTAATATTACGCATAAAGAAGGTGCATGGCAACTTTCTTAATTAACTGATTATATGCCTAATAATTTTTTGACTTTTTGCAAAATCAGTTGCCTTGCACCTTTTCGGAGTGGACTCATTGTTAGATTTTTAATATCCTTGTCCAAAATTAAAAATATTGAACAAGGATTTGTTTTTTATAATATAAGTACGTATATTTGTACGTGTACAATAACTTAATAAGATAAAATGATAGCAGCAAACTTTACAGAATTCAGAACAAGTTTAAAAAAATATCTTGATACTGTTGAAAATAATCATGAAACATTGATTATTAAAAGAGGTTCCGGAACCGGAACTGTTGTAATTTCTTTAGATGAATATAATTCAATAATGGAAACAGTTCATTTGTTAAGCTCAAAAGCTAATGCTGACAGATTGCATGAATCAATACAGCAAATGAAAGGCGGACAAATTGTTGAAAAAGATTTAATAGAGGAATAATGAAGATAACTTTTTCAAAAAATGCGTGGGAGGATTATATTTCTTGGCAAACAGATGATAAAAAAATGACTAAAAAGATTAACGTACTGATAAAAGATATAATGAGGACACCTTTTGAAGGAAAAGGAAAACCGGAAACTTTAAAATATGATTTATCAGGTTTTTGGTCAAGAAGAATTGACAGAGAACACAGACTTGTTTACCAAGTTGAACAAAATGAAATTCTAATTTACAGTTGTAGGTATCACTATGATAAATAATTATAATTTCTATATCACAACTTTTATTTAAGCAAAAAAAAACAGATAATGAGAAAATTAGCATCCATACAAAAAATTAAAGCATTAGAGCCGATTGAAGGTGCAGACGCAATTGAAAAAGCTCAAGTACTCGGTTGGCAGTTAGTTGTTAAGAAAGGTGAGTATGAAGTGGGTGATTTGTGCGTTTATTTTGAAATTGACAGTTTATTGCCTGATAAACCCGAATTTGAATTTCTTAAATCGAAAAAGATGAGAATAAAAACAATAAAACTGCGAGGGCAAGTTTCGCAGGGTATTTGTTTTCCGCTTTCAATTTTACCGAAGGGAACAACAATTAAAGAAGGTTTTGATGTTACAGAAATTCTCGGTGTAGAAAAATACGAAGCTCCTATACCTGCTTCACTTGAAGGTATAATGAAAGGAGCTTTTCCTTCATTTATTCCTAAAACGGATGAAACAAGAGTACAAGTTTTACAGGAGTTACTTGATAAATTCAAAGGTGAAAAATGTTATATTACTGAAAAAATTGACGGAAGCAGTGTAACATATTATATGAAAGACGGAATATTCGGAGTTTGCAGCAGAAATCTTGAATTATTGGAAGATGATAAAAATTCTTTATGGAAAGTTGCACGTGAATTAGATATTGAAAATAATTTACGCAAATTAGGAAAAAATTATGCACTTCAGGCGGAAATAGTGGGAGAGAGTATTCAAAGAAACACTTTAAAACTGAGAGGACAAACAGTTTTCTTTTTCAATATTTTTGATATTGACAAATACAAATATCTTGATTATAAGGAATTTGTTGAAACAATAAATTCTCTTGGTTTAAAAACCGTTCCCGTAATACTTGATGAATATATTTTGGAGAATGACATAGATAAGTTTGTAGAAATGTCTGTTCGGAAATCATTAATTAATCCGCAGGGTTGGTGTGAAGGTATTGTTATCCGCTCTCATACAGAAAAATTTGTTGAAGGTGAGCGTCTCTCGTTCAAAGCAATAAATCCAAAATTTTTGTTAAAATATGATGCTTGATAAAAAATATGATTTATGCATTTCAAGCTGTTATATAGTGACTGAACGAAAATTCAATATGTTTAGAGTGCTTTGTCAGAAAGCGTCAAGTTCGAGGCTTGCGAAGTGCAGAAAATTAGGAGTTTACTAATGTAAATGACTGGTTTTCTGCACAAGCATAACGAAGAAATTGACGTTTTCTGTTAAGCACTAATAAATACATTTGTAAAGAAGAATTCTATTAAAATAATAATATTAATAAATTAGAAAATTTAAAAATGACAGAAGACGTAAAAAAATTATGGGGCGAAGAACTCGCTTGGATAAAAGACGAAAAGTTACGTGAAGTAACTGCAAAAACTTGGGAATTGGCAATGGAAAAAACCGTACTCACAGCAGAGGATCTGAATACTATACCTTTTACTTTGCTTTGCGGACCGGATTTAAAAGTATCTTTTATGGCTCATAAAGTTTCAGTTGTGCATATTGCAAAAGATGCCGGAAACCAAATGAACAAGTTTTATAAAGATGAATTGCCTGTAAATATGGATGTACTTATTTCAGGAGCAATTCTTGCTGATGTAGGAAAACTATTGGAATATGTATTAGACGAAAACGGAAAAGCTGTTCAAGGAACTTACGGCAAATATTTAAGACATCCGTTTTCAGGTGTTTCATTAGCAGAACAATGCGGCGTTCCTGCTGAAGTTTGTCATATAATTGCAGCTCATGCAACAGAAGGTAATTTGGTAAAGCGCTCAACAGAAGCCTATGTTGTACATCATGCTGATTTTATGACTTTCTTACCTTTTAAAGAGAGGTTGAAAGTATAACTTGTAGAGACTTTCCAATCCGTCTCAGACGGGTTGGAAAGTCTGTTAAGATTATTGTTTTTGAAATGTAATTTTTGTTGTTACAGTTTCTTTATCGCCTTGCGGATTTTGAATTACTTCAGTTACTACAAATGTCATTTTTTTATTATTGATATTGAGAATATTTATTTCTTCTCGTTTATTAACATTTGCAGGCGTAAGATATATTTTCTTTTTTGTATTGTCATATTCCCAATAACCTTTTTGAACTTGCTGCGTGAACCCTGCTCTAATAAAAGATCTGTCAGCATTAAAAGTCAACAAGACTCTCCTCTTCATATCAGTAATATTTTGATCTGTTACAGCTTGTTCTTTAGCAGTCATAGTTCTGCTGTCTTCATAATCAACCATTTTCCAAGAACCTACTACTACTTTTTCTTCATCTTTTAAATCTGAATTAACATAATCCGGAGGATCAATATTATTAGTTATTGTGTTGTTATTATTTGTAGTTTCTGATTTATTATTAAAGAAAACAAAATAAATTATTATTACTGCAAAAACTGCAATAATTCCTGTTATATGCGATTTTTGAAGTTTGAAGCCTTCTCCTGCATCAGAACTTTTCTTTTTAGAAGTCGATCTAAACGGTTTTCCTTCATTCATTTCTTCTATAATCTCAAGAAGTATTTCAAAAGCTTCATCAAATCCGTCCTCTAATGCATCAACCCATTCAAGTGTATGTAATAAGTATTGAGTACTTAAGCCGGTATCGGTCTTTCCGGCTTTAAACGGAATAATATGACAATTGTTTTCTACGGCAATTTTAAGCTGACGAATAAGATCTTGGGATTGTTGTGCATATTCGGAAAGGATTAAAATGAAGATACTACTGTTCGAAATAAGTTCTTTCTCACTACCTGAATTTTTATCACGCGAATAGACATAACAACCAATACCGGAAGATTCTAATTTAGACACAAGTTTTTTTGCAATACTTTTATCTTCTTTAGAATGGCTCACAAAAATATCTTTCATTCCAAATATCTATAATTAATTATTTTGATTTTGTATAGGTTGTAACAATGAAGAATTCTTCATAATCTTCCTCTACTATCATACTGTCATCTGTTAATGACTTTATAATATAATTATGCGGGGAATATGTATCTTCTTCACCCCAATCAATTTTAAGACTTGATCCTTCTTCATTCATTTCCCATGTTCCTTCTTTCGAATCAGGATATGTTTTAGTTATTTTCCCTTCTGCAAAATTTATTTCTTGACTTTTCATTAAGTCAGCATTCATTTGATTGAAGAAATCAATATCTTCTTGATCAGTCATTGTTGAATTTTCAATCTTTATAATATTCCATTTTCCGCTGATTTTATCATGAGGTGTTGTTTTACAGGCTGAAAAGAACACAGCAATTATTACAAGAACTGAAAATACTTTTAAATGTTTCATAAGTAATGAGTTTAAATGAAATTTATTAATTAAGAGGAACAAATTTACTAATATTTAAACTTATATACAAAATAATGCTTTTGAATTATTAATTTTTGATATAATTTTTATTCTTTTGAAGAAAATTTTGAGATGAGAAAGATCATTAAATTTCTGCTGAAGTTTTTGCCAAGGCCTTTTTTAATTAAAATGAGTTTATTCTTCAGCAAACCAATATCATATTTTTACAAAGGGAATAATGTAGAATGTCCGATTTGCGGTTCTTCTTTCAGTAAATTTATGCCCTACGGTTATGGTAAGGCTAACAGAAATAACAGATTGTGCCCAAATTGTTTATCTCTGGAAAGACACCGATTATTATGGATGTATCTTAAAGATAAAACGGACTTTTTCAAAGATAAAATAAGTGTGTTACATATTGCACCTGAACAATCTTTTTTAAAACGTTTTAAAAAACTTGAAAATATAAATTATACAACTGCCGATCTTGTGTCACCAATTGCCGATGTGAAAACTGACATCAGAGATATGTCTGTTTTTGAAGATAATATATTTGATGTTATAATCTGCAATCACGTTTTGGAGCATATTGATGAAGAACAAAAAGCGCTGAGTGAATTATACAGAATAATGAAACCCGGAGCATGGGCAATACTTCAAGTTCCGATTGATTATTCATTGGAAACGACTTTTGAAGATGATACTGTTACCGATAAAAAGGAAAGGGAAAAGATTTTCGGACAATATGATCATGTAAGACAATACGGAACAGATTATCCGGAACGATTAATAAAAGCAGGTTTTAAAGTAACGGAAGATGATTTTGTCAGCTCTTTTTCAGATGCAGAAATTAATAAATATAGATTTGATGAAAATGAAATTATTTATTTATGTGAGAAATAATAAATTCAACTAATATTTGATAAACAGTTTACTTCTCATTTTTTAAGGCAACCTTTAATAATTAACTATTCAAAATGAAAATTGCAGAAAACTTAAAGTACACTTTTAATAAAATGTTTGATTTGTACATTACCAAATTTAAACAATTATATACATTCAGTATAAAGCTTTCAATTTTAGCTTCAATATTTAGTTTGATTTTGACTTTTATTTTTATTCTTCTCGCTTTTAGTTTAAATAAGGGTGACAAATTTTTAAGTGATTTTTCTTTTCACGGAGTTTTTTTATCTCCGTTTATTGTCCAAAGGATTTACTTAGTATATTTTTCAATAATTGTTTTAAGTATTAGTTTGTTAAGTGTACTTATTATTAAAAATGATTTTAATGATAATATTAGTTTGAAAAAAATTATGAAATTTATCCCAAAAAAAATATACAGTAAATATTTTATTTATTTATTCATAATTTTACTGATTAATACTATTCTGTTTGGAGATGCAATAAAAATTGAAAGTTCAGATTATCAGTCAAATATGATTGCCGATAATGTTTTTATTGAAGAAAACAGTAAACTTCCCGATTTTTATGGTTGGATTAATTCTGTTGTTGATTTACTTAAAACATATTTTCCTTATTTACTGTCAATGATGATAATAATTGAAGTTGTAGCCGGAAGTATTAAGTGGAATACAATCAAAAAATATAAAACAGCTTTTTGGACAGCTTTATTTTTTAGTTTTATTGTTGAAGTTGTTTTTAATTCTGTTCACAGTTATATTGATTATTACATAATATATCCTTTGAAAATCCCTTTTGAATATGATATAATTCCCGGAACAATCGGTTATGCAATTGCTATTATGATTTTTGCATTTTTTTTTATTGCCTTTGCAGCCGTATTAGCATTTCCTTTTCAATTTGAAAAGAAAAAATTAGATATTTTGAAAAAGAATTAATTTCAGTATTATTATAACTTACTTTAATCTTCATTTCGAGATATATTCCAACCAAATCCTACGGCATAAAAATTCATAGGATGATCAATGCCGGTACCGAAAGAAAAATCAGCTTGGAGATTATTTCTGACTTGATAAAAAATTCCTCCGTTAATACTTGATGCGTGTTCACTGAATTCAGTCAGATCACCGTATGGCTCAATGAAGAAACCGAATTTAGAATTTATATTAACACCAAGTGATAAACTGTAAAGCAATGTGCTTTCTCCGGTAAAGTTATATTTATACCCTAAATTATACCCGACACCAATATAATCTGTTATTCCGTGTGAAACAGCTATTTTATTTATTGAAGCATAATCAATATTTGTAAATTGAATTGATCCTGTAGGGATTACAAGATGCGTTACAAAAGCGATATCAGTTTTAGAGTTTTCTTTTTTAAAAATTTGAATTTTTGTACCCACTTCCATATCATTAAAACCCGAATTTATATTCGGAAAAGCATATGTATTCATATAAACATCATTCTGATACGATGTTATTACTCTTAATTCCATAAACTTAAAAATCCCGTATCTGAATAATGTTGAGGGAGCAGTAATATTTACAGCAGTGTTCGGATCGTCTCCGGATTTCTGATATATCATTCCGCTTTCAATTTGAAAACTGTGTTGTGGTAAAACAACAGCAGATTCTGATTGAGTGGGTCTTTCAGTTACAATTTGTGCATTTACTGTAAAACTTAAAAGTATAATTATTAATAGTAAAATAAGTTTTATTTTTTGCATTTTCTTGAATTTTAATGAAAATATGACGTATTCTTCAAAGATAATATTTTTTTCAGTAAATAAAAACCCGATATTTATACTACTTAAAAATATCGGGCTGTTTAACTATTGAGACTATACCGAAAAGGTGCAAAGCAACTAATTCTGCAATATACAATAATACAGTAGGTTTATTGTCAGTAAATTAAAAAAGTTGCTATGCACCTTTATTTTTGCAAGATATTACTTTTCGGAGTTGACTCAATACTATGATTTTTGAAATTTTTAAACTCCAAACCGTTTTTTATTTCTTTTTAAGATTTTATTGAGCGTTTTTGCAGGTTTTTTGAATTTGTTTACAAACATCATTGCAGCAATAATATATGGTTTGTAGCCTGCTTCATGGTAAGTTGCAATTCTGTATTTTTCAAAAATTTCGCCATCAACTTCGCCTTCTTCACATGATACTCCTGAAATATCAGCCGGTAAACAGTGCATATATAATGCATCTTCTGCTTTTGTGAGTTTCATTTTTTCTTCAT
>JAUVIG010000653.1 GCA_030592825.1 Chlorobiota bacterium
ACTTTATTTCAATATATTACAAATATATTTCATACCACTACACTATTATGCAAAAAAAATCTAATAATCACCTGATTATTAGATTTTTAAAATTCCGAGTGTTTTTTTATAGAAAACTCAAGTTAAATTCGCAGCAAGTCACACCGTAACTATCAGATTCTTAAATATTCATTGCAGATTCAAGGAAATGTATTAATATAAAATATTTTTTATATCTTTACACGCAATAAATAAAATAAATAAGGAGGAACAATTATGCAAAACAAAAACACAAAAATTTCAGGCAAACTAAAACAAATTACCGGCGGATTGGTATTAGCCTTTCTGTTATGTGCTGTTACTGTAAATGCACAGCAAATAAACAATAATTTTGAAACCGGCAATAACAGCACCAAAGACATTTCAAACAGAACATACACAATTACCTATGCAGTCGTAATCAAGCAATCAACCTATAATGATCCCGACTGGCAGGCAGTTGCCGATGCTCTTCTTTCACGATACGAGGGTCAGCTGTTTATTTGGGAAAATTCTTTAGATGATGTTCAGGATGATGTTGCAAATTTCCGGCCTACTCATATTGGATTTATCTGTGATGTTGCAACAGCATCGCCAAGTTTTGTTAAATACAGTGTATGGCCGTTTACAAGGGCTCTTGATGATGATGCATATTGCGATGCTGCATGGGGTATTATTACAGGCTATAATGCACAGGATGCCTTGAATCTTGTTTCTGGCCCAACCGGTTTTGAAGTAAAAACTTGTCTTGGCGGAACTTCTTCCTGCAATGTAAACTATTATACACAGGGAATTGCTACTAATGAATCTACTTACGGTAAATATTATGTAAAGTCTCCTGATTCCGTTCCAACTGCTGAATATCTTAACGGGCCTACCGACAGAACTGAATGGCTTGTAACTATGTTAAACGAAGGAATTGATATCTTTGATTATGACCCCGTTGATATTTTTTATACAAGCGGACACGGTTCCCCAAATTCTTGGCAAATGCATTATCCTACTTCAGGAGATGAAGGGTTTTTCCGTTCAAGTGACGGACAAGTATATGGCGACCCGAATACAGGTTCGGATATCAATATAAATTCTGTTAATCCTAAAATTTATTTCGGATTAGGTAATTGTCAAATCGGACAGATAAATAACAGTAGTAGTATGGCTCCGTCATGGATTCATACCGGTGGGGCATACCAATATACAGGATATGTAATTAACGAAGGATCTGCCTCATACCAGCATGGTTCAACAAAAGCATATTTTTAT
>JAUVIG010000511.1 GCA_030592825.1 Chlorobiota bacterium
ATCCATATAAATACACGCTATGAATACAGATTAAGAGTTATCTTTACAGACGGTAAAAGTTCACCCTTTTCAGAGAAAGCAATTGTGGATTATTAAGCAGTCAAACAGCAGGCAGAAAGCGGTCAGAAACAATAAAACAAATCACCGAATAAACAAGACCTGTCCCGAACTTGTTTCGGGATAAACAGTTAAACACTAAACAATTAAACTATTTCACTAAATCACTATATTACTAATTCACTAAATGATGAAACCAAAACAAATCATACTCATTCTCATACTACTGTTATCAACACAATTAACATTTGCCCAAACAGCATCACAATTTAAAAAGTTGATGAAGAAAAGCGTGAAAGAAATTCATAACAGCAAAGGGAAAAAAACAGTAAGTGCCTATCAATTTAAAGAATATATAACAGTCGCAGCTGATGATATTCTTAAAGAATTACCGAAATATGAAACTGATACACTAATAAATGTCAGACGCTTGGTTTATGATCTTTATTATCAAACAGGAAGAAAAAATGACAAACAAGATATAAGGCAAGAGGCTGTATTTCATCTTGTTATTGGCTGCAAAGATAAAGATGCAAGCTTAAGAAGCAACACGGCAAATAAGTTAAAATACTTCAATAAAAATGATTTTTCAGAAATATCAAAAAAATTGCTTATAAATTATCTTTCAGAAAGTCAAGATATATACAAGAATACTGTAAGAATAGTTGGTTTTCTTGATATGGATGAACAAATATCAAAATTGCAAGATTTGTTAAATGATACAATTTTGCAAAAAGAAAGTGTTCGCTGGGAAGTTCAACTAACTTTGGCACGTCTTGGGGATGAAGATATGATTTCGTACTGCACTAAGCTTTCACGTTCAAAAGGAGTTAATGATCGCATCATTCATTTTTTGCTGAAAGATTTGGTATATACAAGACAAAAGCAAGCCTTTGATTACTTATTGGATATTTTATACAGTGATGCAAAGAATTGCAGACCTGCAAACCCCGATCTTTATGATCCCATTGTTTGCGGCTACAGAATTATGGAATTGTTGGCACCTGCAACAGAAGATTTTCCTTTTGAAACCTATCCGGGTACAAGCCAATTAAAAGCAGATAATTATGATGATGCATTGGAAACCGTAAGGAAGTGGTTTAGAGAGCATCCGGATTATGTTATAAAAAAAGAAACTTATTAATTTTATTCACTATAAATTCAATCAAAATGAACAAAAATATTTACTTAATTGCATTAATTTTATTTTTAAGCATCCAATTTTCAATTGCTCAAACATGGTCGGAAATTTATCCCGGATTTTCAGGAGAACACTATATAGCAGTAGATTTTCCGACATCATCAACAGGCTATATTTCAGGTTCTGGCGGTAATATTATTAAAACTGTTGATAACGGTGATACTTGGACTCAACTAACTACCGGAGAAGATATTACTTTGGAGTGTATAGAATTTACAGATGAAAATAACGGATTTGCAGCAGGAAGCGGCAGTGTTATAATAAGCACTACCGACGGCGGAACAACTTGGAATTCTGAAACTGTTTCAGGATATAAATACGGCATGTCATTTCCTTCAACTTCTGTCGGATATGTTTGCGGTGCAGACGGATTAGCCTACAAATATGAAAGTAGTACATGGACAGAACTGACAACAGGTACAATCAGAGTTTTATATGATGCACATTTTCACGATAACAATACAGGTTATCTTTTCGGAGGATTTTTTGATACTGATTGCAGAATAATAAAAACTATTAACGGAGGTGCAGATTGGACAACAATTGACACCCCGAACGAAGATGCAATAAACGGTGTACATTTCCCTACTGAAAGCATCGGTTATGCTGTCGGATGGAACGGAAATATTATAAAAACAACTGACGGAGGTGATTCTTGGACTGCTTTATCAAGTGGAAGTACAGAGGTCTTATACAAAGCTTTTTTTATTGATGAAAATACAGGTTATGTTACAGGTAATAACGGCACATTGTTAAAAACAACTGACGGAGGAGTATCATGGCAACAAGAAACTATCAGTTTTACGAATGATTTATATGGAATATATTTTACAAATGCAAATAACGGCTATGCTGTCGGAAGTAATGAAAATATCTTAAAATATTCAGCAGGTTCCGGAATTTCAAATAATAATGAATTGATTTCATTTTACCCGAATCCCGCTGATAATTACATTTCTCTGAATATTCTAAATAATAATAAATTTCACACACTTAATATTTATGATATTTCAGGAAAAAAAGTATTATCTTATAGATTGGCATATAATTTATTGTATGAAATTAAAGATTTAAGAAAAGGAGTATACTTTGCTCATATAATTGGGGATAAAAAAATGGTAATTGAAAAGTTTGTTAAAAAGTAAAATCACCTCTGAATACGAGTATGTTTAGCTTTGTTATATCTTTTATAATTAAAAGATTTTACCGTGCCACGCTGTAGCGTGCCACGGTGTAGGGATAACGTTTAGTAGAAAAATAAATACAACAAATCATCACGGATTAGTTTAACTATTTCACTAAATTACTAATTCACCATAAAATTTAAAAATGACCAAAACAATCACTTTGCTTTTATTTGCAATTTTTATTTTCGGATACGGACTAAACGCCCAAAATTTTCAGCAAACAACAATAAATTCCGGTTTACCCGACCTTGGTAACAGCCACATGGCTTGGGGCGATTATGATCAAGACGGAGATTATGATCTTCTTTTATCAGGATCAGATGAATTTACAAATGTTATTTGCCGATTATATAGGAACAACGGAGATACAACATTTACCAATTCAGGTGTAGATCTTCCTCAAATATATCAAGGAGATTTACTCTTCTTGGATTTTAATAATGATAATTTTCTTGATATTGCTGTCAGCGGAAAGACAGAAGGAGGTTTAAAAATTTCTGAAATATATTCTAATAACGGAGACGGTTCTTTTAGTAAATTAACCGTTGATATCGACAGTGTTGCTAACTCATCATTGGTACAAGCAGATTTTGACAATGACGGAGACAT
>JAUVIG010000465.1 GCA_030592825.1 Chlorobiota bacterium
ATAGAATTAGCATTTCTTCCGGTAGGAAACAGAGATTTTACAATGGATACTAAAGAAGCGTTAATTGCTTCACAAATTATAAAACCAAGATTTGTTGTTCCGATTCACAGATATAATGCAAATCTTGCCGGCTTTAAAGAAAAAGTAGAGCAAAATAATAATTCAAAGGTATTAGTTGTTGAAATTGGAGAGATTATTAAAATTTGAAAGAAAATTATTATGGAAAATACAATTGAAAAATTACTAAAAAAAGTAAACCGGCTTGAAAAAGAAATGCAGGAAAGTAAGGTGGAATACAAAAATGTAGTTAACAGTTTATTTGTAGGCATTGCAATTCATGTTAACAATAAAATTGTTTTTGCAAACCGTGCATTAATTAATTTGACAGGAGGAAATTCGGAAACGAACTTTTTAGGCAGGAATATTCTCGAATTTGTGCACCCCAAAGATCGGGTAAAAGTAACGGAAGCAGTTACAAAAGCTTTTTCAAAACCTGATTTTACTCAAAATGAAGTGCCGAATGTTATTGAAGAACGATTAATAAAAACGGACGGTTCGGAAATTATTGCTGAATTTTCTGCAATTTTAATAAATTATTACGGCAAACCTGCTTTAATGGTGATGATAAATGATATTACCGAACGCAAACAAGCAAGAGAAGTATTAAAACACCGTCTTATTACTTTAACTCAACCAATAGGTGAAGTTGAGAAATTAAAGCTGACAGATATTATTGATGTTGATATTTTACAAGAGTTACAGGATGGTTTTGCCGAATCTTACAATGTTGCTGCTCTTATCTATGATAAAAAAGGGAATCCTGTTACAAAACCAAGTAATTTCAGTGATTTTTGCAGCTTGATACGTTCTACGGAAAAAGGAATGCAGAGATGTAAAATGTCAAAGGTTAATATTTCTAATCTGATTGCCGGCGGTTCTCCTGTTGCCGATAAATGTACGGTTTTTAAAGAAGTATTTGAAGGAGCAACACCAATTTTTCTGGGAGACAGATATGTGGGAACATGGGGAATAGGGCAGAAACTTAATAAAAAAATACCTGAAGAAAAATTAAGAAATTTTGCAAAGGAAATTGATATTGATGAAGATGAATTTGTTGCAGCAGCCGGTAAATTGAAGATCGGAACAAAAGAACAATTCAAACAAGCTGTTTCTTTTCTGAATATTATTGCTAAAGATGTTGCTTTACTTGGATTACAGAACATACAACAGGCACGGGAAATATCTAATCGTAAGTCGGCAGAAGAGGCAATGAGAGAAAGTGAAGAAAAATATAAAAAATTATATTCCATAATAAGATTAATGAGTGATAATTTGCCGGATTTGATATGGACTAAAGATATTGAGGGTAAATACCTTTTTGTTAATAAAGCCTGTTCAGAAATACTGTTCAATACAAGAGATACCGATGAACCTATAGGTAAAACAGATATGTATTTTGCTGACAGAATAAAAGAATCCTGTCCGGAAAATCCTGACTATCACACATTCGGGAAAACATGTACCGATTCAGATTTGGCCGTTTTATCTACTAAAAAACCACTAAGATTTGATGAGTTCGGTAATGTGAAAGGAGAGTTTCTGTTCCTTGATGTTTATAAAGCACCATTTTATGATCGGAACGAAGAAATTATTGGAACAGTGGGATGTGCAAGGATTGTTACAAAAGAAAGGCAGATGGAAAAAGAACTTCGCGAAAGCGAACAAAAATTCAGAGATTTGGCAAATCTTTTACCTCAAATAGTTTATGAAATCGATGTTTCCGGAAATCTAACTTTTGTTAATAAACAGGCATTTGATTCTTTCGGATATTCTCAAGAGGAATTTGAAAAAAGAATTAATGTTTTGCAGACATTAATCCCGGAAGACAGAGACAGAGCAAAAGGGAATATACAAAATATACTGAACGGAAAGAAAGTTGAAAATTTTGAATATACTGCTTTGAGAAAAGACGGAAGCACATTTCCGATTTTGATATACTCAAGTGCAATTATAAAAAATAACAAACCTGCCGGTTTGAGAGGGATTATTGTAGACATCACTGAACGCAAGCAGGCGGAGGAACAACTTGCTGCACAAAACAAAGAATATGCCTTATTGAATGAAGAATTCCAATTACAAAATCAAGAACTCATTTTAGCCTTAGGAAAAGCCGAAGAAAGCGATCGTTTAAAAACCGAATTTATTAATAATATGTCTCATGAAATTAGAACCCCTATGAACGGTATTTTGGGGTTTTCAGAATTACTTAACATATCGGATTTGTCAGACAAAAAGCAAGAATATTACATTAGATTAATTCAAAACAGCAGTAATCAACTTTTGCAAATTATTGACGATATTTTGGAAATATCCAAACTTAGGACAAAACAAGTAAAGGCTCAAAACAAAAATGTTTGTTTGAATGATTTGTTATTAGAATTGTTTTCAATTTTTGACATAAAAGCAAAAGAAAAAGAAACACCTTTATATATGCGAAAAGGACTTTCGGACAAGGAAAGCACTATATATACAGATGAAGACAAACTGAATAAAATATTAAGTAAATTGCTGGAAAATGCCTTGAAATTTACAAATGTAGGGTTTATTGAATTTGGTTATCAACTTATAAACAGTAACATAGAAATCTATGTAAAAGACACAGGAATAGGTATAAATATTGATAAACAAGAAACGATTTTTGAACGTTTTTCGCAAGAAGAAAAAGAAATATCACGCAAAGTCGGCGGATTAGGACTTGGATTGTCTATTGCAAAAGAAAATGCAGAATTAATAGGCGGAAAAATTACACTGAAATCAGAAAAAGGGAAAGGCACAACATTTTTTATTACAATTCCTTATAAACCGGTAAATTCATATATTGAAAAAAGTAATTTATGTAATGAAAAAGAAAATATAACAAAAAAACAGGATAAATACACAATATTGAGTGTAGAAGATGAAGAAGTAAACTCTCTGTATATTGAAACATTATTAAAGGATATAATTGAAATACAATGCAATATTATTCATTCGAAAAACGGAAAAGAAGCAGTTGATTTGTGTGAGGCTAATTCCGAAATAGATTTTGTTTTAATGGACATAAAAATGCCCGTAATGAACGGACACGAAGCAACTAAACTTATAAAAGAATTTCGTCCCGGTTTATCAATTGTCGCTCAAACAGCTTATTCAACAAAAGAAGATAAAGGAAAAGCAATTTCAGCAGGTTGTGATGATTTTATTTCAAAACCTATAAGTGAAGGAACTTTAAACAAAATTATTAATAAATATTTGATAAAAAATAATTAAATTATTTTAATTAAACATACGGTAACCTCTAATAATTAATTTGCATCAAGATTTTCAGAGTTTTGTATAGACGATTGAAATATATGAAGCACTATCGGGATAATGCAAGAAAAATTCAATAAGTATATG
>JAUVIG010000093.1 GCA_030592825.1 Chlorobiota bacterium
ATAATAAACAATCTGACTTCGTTAAAATTTTTTGAAACAGCTACGGCTATTACATAAAATTTGTGCCTCGCATCTTATTCATTATATTTGTTTCTTGAAAGAAATTAATTAATAGAGGTTACCTTAATTATATTTGTTTGTTGTTATTATAAATGTTATTGTTTGTCAAGCATAAATTTAGTATTTTATACGCAACAAAGCTGCCAACCTGTCGGTTTACCTGCCGCAGGCATGGCAGGCAGATAAAATAAAAATTGTATTTGCTCAAAACAGATTGAATTATATTAATTTGATTGATTTTTGAATACTAAAATTTCAATAAATGAGAAGTAAACGGCTACTTAAAATAAGTATATTATTTGTTTTTTTTCTGACTTGTGCTGATAACAGCAATGCTCAGGAAATAAGTAAAACTGACAGTCTTAAACAAAAGTTATCTGTTGCCGGAGATTCTTCCGATATCGCTGTCCTTAACAAACTATGTTGGGAATTCAGAAATTCAGAGATTCAACATTCAATTGCTTACGGAATACAATCTGTTGAACTTGCCGAAAAATACAAAGATTATAAAAATTTAACCCAAGCTTACAGCTTTTTAGGAGTAGCTTATCGAAATATCGGGAATTACACAAAAGCTTTTGATTATTACTATAAAGGTCTTGAATCAGCAAAAAAGTATAATCTAATTGAACAAGAAGGTTATGCCTATATTAATATCGGCAATCTGTATCTTTATCAGAAATATTATAATGATGCTGTTTTGAATCTTGACAAAGGACTGGAAATTGCGAAACAGATCAATAATGAAAAAATATTAGGATACTATTATTTGAACCGGGGAAGAGTAGATATTGAAACTAAGAATTATTCACAAGCACTTCAATTTTTAACAAAAGCACTGGATCTGAGAAGCAAAGATAAGAATTTGGAAAGACAAGGTATATGCCTAAAATATATTGGTGATGTTTATAACGAACAAAACAATTATAAATTAGCTTTGAAATATTATAAAGAATCATTAGACAGACTTGAAAAAACTTCGGATATTGACTTATTTGCCGATAATTATAATAAAATTTCAAATATTTATCTAAAGAAAGGGAATTATAAACAAGCATTTTTTTATGCAGAAAAAGGACTTGAGATGGCAGAAAAAATTGGAAGCAAGCTAAGGTTAAGAAATGCTAATCAAACCTTAATGCAAATTCACAAAGCTAAAAAAAATTATAAAGCTGTTGTTGAATATCAAAATGTTGTTATAAAATATAATGACAGTCTTTTTAGTCAAGAACTAAATGAAAAAATATCTTATATTAAATTTATTGATGAAAAGTACGAATACGATAATAAATTAAGAGACTTGGAGTATGAACATAAAATTGAGATCGAAAAACAAAAGCAAGTCAAAAATGTTTCTATTCTCCTATCTGTTATATTAATTATTATTTGCTTTGTTTTATTTATGTTTTTCCGGATTAAACGAAAAGTCAATGCTAATTTGATATCTAAAAACAAACAAATTGCCGAACACAAAAGTGAACTTGAGAATACTCTTGAGGATATCAGGATAGCAAATGAAAAGCTTAAGGAATTAAATGCAATGAAAGATAAGTTTTTTACTATTATTGCTCATGACCTGAAAAGCCCCTTTAATGCAATAGTCAATTTCTCAAAACTTCTGTTGAAAAACTATCATAAATATGATTCTGAAAAACATAAAAAAATAATAAAATATATACACAAAAGCGGTGAGAGTACTTATAAATTGCTCGAAAATTTGTTGCTTTGGTCTCGTTCTCAAATCGGCAATATTAATTTCAGTCCCAAAGAAGAAAATCTTTATCAAATTTCAATTGAAACAATTGAACTTTTATCCCATAGTGCAAATTCGAAATCAATAACATTAAATAATGAAATTCCTAAGGACATTTTTGTAAAAACCGACAAAAAATTATATGTAACTATACTACGTAATCTTACTACAAATGCTGTTAAATTCACACCTAAAGGGCGTAATATCAGCATTAAAGCAAGAACAACAAATGAAAATAATCAAAGTTACACTGAAATATCAGTTGTTGATGAAGGTATCGGTATCTCAAAAGAAAAAATAAAAAAATTATTTAATATCAGTGAAAATATTTCTACAAAAGGAACAGAAGATGAAGACGGAACAGGGATTGGTTTAATGTTGTGTAAAGAATTTGTTGAGATGCACGGCGGACAAATAAAAATTAAAAGCAAAGTAAATTTCGGAACGACCATGTCATTTACAATACCTACTGCATAGTTAATTTTGCTGTTGGTTTGGTACTCACTGCAAGTAAAACACCTAAAAGAAGCAACGGAAACTCATTAAAACGTGCAACGCGGCAACGCGGCACATTAATTTGATCAATACAGTAACAGGTTTACAGACCTCTTTGCCACTCTTTCCTTAAGTCCGCATCATTCTGTGTGGCCAATACATTCTCGATTCTTTTTAACAGCTTATCTTTATCGCGTGATAATATTCCTTTCAAAATCAGATAGTTTGATGCATGATCGCTTCGAAATACTGTTTGTTCTAATTTAGTATTTTTCAATAATACTTTTAATTCATATACAAGTTCAAATTTAGATAAGATCGTAAATTTTCCTTTATACCTTTTTAAAAAATGTTCTATACCTAAGGGCAAGCTTAATACTAAAGTTGAAGCATATTCAGGTTGGATTTCATTTAATATCTTTCCGGAATTAACTGCATGTTGCATGCTTAATTCTTTTCCGCCGAGACCGGTCAATATCATTACTGATAATTTAATTCCGGCAGATTTCGCTTTCAGTAAACCGGTTACAGTTGAATCAAAAGTTTCACCTTTATCAATCAATTTTAAAACATCATTATCACCGGATTCTATCCCTACATATAATAAATCCAATCCGTTCGATTTAAGTTCTTTTAATTCGTCAATTGATTTATTTGCAAGGTCTTTCGGTTTTGCATAAGCCGATATCCTTCTGATATTTTTAAGTTTTGAATTTATTTCGGATAACACCCTGTTTAATCTGTCAGTTGAAAGAACCATTGCATCACCGTCAGCAAGAAAAATCTTATTAAACTTATATCCGGTTTGTGCGCAAATGAGAATTTCTTCAGATACTTTTTCAAACGGTTTAATCTTAAATTTTTTAGAGGTGTACATTTCACAAAAAGCACATTTGTTCCATGAACAGCCGCTTGTAATTTGTAAAATTAATGATCTTGCTTCTGAAGGCGGTCTGAAAAGCGGTTCTTCATACTTGATTGGCAGGTAAAACATAATAATCTATATAATTTCAATAAAAAACTATTAATTATGGTGAAGTAGATTATTTTCAATTTTAAAATCACCATTTTATTATTGTACCTTTAAAAATATCAATATCTCATCGTGAGACAGACTATCTGCAAAGAAATTCCCGATTCTGATTTGTTCCTTTTGTGAATCCAAATTAAAATAATAATTTTCAGAATAAATACAACTTGATAACAGCCATTGCAATGAAATACTGTCTCCATATATTTTATAATCATATAAACCGGAACCTGACAACGGTAAAAGGTATCCGTTGCGAATCTCTTTGCCCCTGTTTAGTTCAAGCCATCCCTCATAGTCATTTTTGTTAAAAATTAATGTGTCTGAGCACTGAGTTGTTTCTATCCATTTCCCTTTTAGTAATCCATATTTATCAGTATCTTTTTCACAGCTAATTAATGAAATAGTAAGAACTGTTAATCCGATAATTAATAATGTTTTCATGCTTTTTAAGTTTTTGTAATTTATACACATATGTATAACTGTAACTCTTATATTCCTATTGCATTTATTTCTATATTACAAGTTCAGAAAAATTCTTTCCTAATTATCCGCTACATTTTTGTTAACATAACTCAAAATTTTTATTACTGATATATCCTCTTTATGCGAACTGCTTATTTATCAAATTGAGTTGCCTTTATTCTTATCAAAACTAATGTTTATTTAATTACATTGTATACAAATATTATTCTTCTTTAACTTCAAGCGATAACAGATAAGATAAGGTATATGCAATATCTTCGGCAAGAATTTCAATAAAGGCAACATCGTGCTTATTAAATTTTCTTACAGCGGCAAGTTCCAATACACCGTAAATTTCACCTTCCACATGTATGGGGCTGATAATAAGGCTGTCAGGTTTTGCGTGTCCGAAACCTGATACTATCTTTATATAATCTTTATCAATTTTTTCAAAATAAAAAGTTGATTGGTCAACAGCACAAGTTCCTACCAGACCTTCACCAAACAAGATATCTTTACTGATCATTTTCTTTTCGTTATAAGCATAGGAAGCACGCAATCTCAATACAGGCTCTTCTTTACTGCGATCTACAATATATAAGCCTCCTATATCAGCATTAATATAATTAGTCAATTCAGAGATCAAATCGTACGACAATGAATCAATATTACCTGTATGACGCCTTAAAATACGTCCAAATTTGGCTATACCTTCTTTTTGTTTGTATTCAATAACTCGTTCAGCATTCTCATTATATTTCTTTTCGGCAATATTTTTCAATGTATTTTTTAATTTATCTAATGCCAATCCTAATGTATCTTTTTTATCAGGCTCGGAAGAAGTATCGTAATTTCCGGCTGTCAATTGTTTTACAAATTCTTCTTTTTCTTTCAGATCATTTTCATGCTTATCAATATTTTTGCTTATATCTGCAAAAAAATCTTCGGTTGAAATAAGTTGCATTTCAGATTTTGCAAAAGCCAATTGTTTCGACTGAATACTGATCTTATAAAGACCTTTTCTAAATATGTTATAAAGAAGTATTATTGTAAATATAATAATCACAGTCGAAATAAATATTAATATTAATATTCGCTTTCTGAAATTTTGCAAATCCTTTTTAATCAATTGTTTCCCTGAATTATTAAGTTCATCAATATTAATAAAAATCTCATCACATAATCGCTCAATTTCATCATAAATACCTGAATAATAATCATTTCCTTGCACTTTATGCAGATCATAAATATGCTTAAAAAGATTCAAATATTCAGAATTTGCATCTGTAACAAGTCTGCGTTCTTTTTCATCTGGTATGTTCTGAACAAGCTTAAGTTTTTGTTCAAATTTTTTCGTTTCTATAATAAACCTTTCTGCAAATTCGGGATTTAAAGTTCTTAAGTAGTTAACTTTATATTCATTTATTTTAAGAAAATTACCAAACAAAAAAATGTTATCTTTTAAATTAATAATCATGCGATCTTCTGCGTGATTTATATTTTGTATATACCCGTATTTATCATTACCGATCTCAATCAAATTATTTACATACAAACTGAAATTATCTCCCAACTCATCAAAAATAATTTGATTTTGCTTCAGTAAAGGTATAAATCCATAAACTTCAGCCTTTTTAAATTTCAACAACTCGTTATTTATTTCTGAAATGTTATTTTTCTTTATGAATACTGCATCAGAGAATTCGTCTTTCCTTAATTCATAAAATTCACTTTTATGTTCAGTTGTTTTAAAATCAAAAAGTACATTCTTAAGCTCAACTGCTTTGACAGTAATTTTATTTAAATTCTCATGATATAAATTAATATCATCAACCAATCTTAAATTTGATATCAAAAAGATAACTACGCCAATTACTGAAAGTAACAGAATACTTATAAGTGTAATAAATTGAAATTTCGTATTTTTAAATAAATCCATTAACATATTAAGATCATTTTGGGGAACTGATAAACAAAAATAATAAAGATTATTATAAGCAACTAAAAACTTTCATAAATTTGCATATTCACAAAAGATGTTTGCATAAAAATAAGCAATATTTCAATTATTTTTTACTTGCAAAAAACTTAAAAGTATTTTTTTTAACATTTTTTTGAATATTCCGAATAAATTAATTTTCTTTGCAGTCCGAAATAAAAAAAGATTTTTATAACAAAAAACAGAAAGATGTCAAGAGTTTGTCAAATAACAGGAAAGAGAGTGATTTCCGGAAACAATGTTTCGCATTCTCACAAAAAGACTAAACGAACTTTTAAACCAAATTTATTCAACAAGAAGTATTATCTTGCTGAAGAAGATAAATGGATTGTTTTAAAAGTATCAGCAGCAGGGATGAAAATTATTAACAAAAAAGGTATCAGCAAAGCATTAAAAGATGCTAAAGAAAAAGGTTATATTACGAAATACTAATCCTGAAATTTTAGGAAAATGGCAAAGAAAGGTGACAGAATACAAGTTATATTAGAGTGTACGGAGCATAAAAACAGCGGTGTACCCGGAACTTCGAGATATATAACTACGAAAAACAGAAAAAATACTACCGGCAGATTGGAAATGAAAAAATATAATCCAATTCTAAGGAAATATACTATCCATAAAGAAATTAAATAAAACAGAGTCATGGCAAAGAAAGTAGTTGCAACATTACAAAAAGGAGAGGGAAAAACTTTTACGAAAGTAATTAGAATGGTAAAATCTCCAAAAACAGGAGCTTATACTTTTAAAGAAGAAATTGTTCATAATGACCGTGTTAAGGATTTTTTTGCAAAGAAATAATCTTTAACTAACATTAATATTATGCACAGAAATACTTTTTTCCTTTACAGGAGAAAAGTATTTTTTTTATATTTACAAACTTACACAATCTTAATATCTCATACCCACTATGGCATTATTCGGTAAATTCTCAAAAAACAAAAAAGACAGCCTGAATAAAGGACTTGAAAAAACCAAAGA
Organism: Chlorobiota bacterium; assembly: GCA_030592825.1. Classification (GTDB taxonomy): domain Bacteria; phylum Bacteroidota; class Bacteroidia; order Bacteroidales; family JAADGE01; genus JAADGE01. Next base: position 6,781 of record JAUVIG010000093.1, read on the forward strand.
AAGTGTCTTTAAAAAATTATCAAGGGCTGTTGCCGGAAAATCAAAAGTTGACGATCGGTTTTTGGATGATCTTGAAGAGATTTTAATAAGTTCAGATGTTGGTGTTGAAACTACTTTGAAAATAATTGAACGATTAGAAGAAAGAGTTTCAAAAGATAAATTTTTCGGATTACAAGAATTAAATGCTGTATTAAAAGAAGAAATTGCTGCTCTATTGGCTGAAAACGAGATCAATACAACCTCACAAAATTGGGAAAAGAAAAACGGCAATCCATATGTTATAATGGTTGTAGGTGTAAACGGTGTAGGGAAAACCACAACAATCGGCAAATTGGCACATCACTTCAAAAATGACGGAAAAAAAGTATATCTCGGTGCTGCCGACACATTCAGAGCTGCTGCTGTTGAACAATTAGAAATATGGGCTAAACGTGTAGATGTGCCTATCATAAAACAAAAAACCGGTTCCGATCCTGCATCCGTAGCTTTTGACACTCTGAATTCTGCTAAAGCAAATAATGCAGATGTAGTAATTATTGATACAGCCGGAAGATTGCATAATAAAATTAACTTAATGAATGAACTGACAAAAGTTAAACGAGTTATGCAGAAGATCATTCCGGATGCACCGCATGAGATTTTGTTAATTCTTGACGGCTCTACCGGACAAAATGCTTTTGAACAAGCAAAGCAATTCACTAAAGCAACCGAAGTTAATGCTTTGGCAGTTACAAAGTTAGACGGAACAGCAAAAGGCGGTGTCGTTATCGGGATATCATATCAATTTAAAATACCCGTTAAATATATAGGTATAGGAGAACAAAAAGAAGACCTTCAATTATTTAATAAAGATGAATTTGTAGATTCGTTGTTTAATTAATATCATCCAAATTTATTTTTGACCGATTAAGCTATATGAAAATTAATATAACAATTAAAGTAATAATTATAATTAGCTTAAGCTTATTTATCACATGTTCAAATAATAAAAAAAACATCAAAGAACTGAAAAAAATCCCTCTCATTTACTCAAAGAATTACAATATTAAATTTCTCGGAATTCAAAAACTTCATCCGTTTGATACCGAAAGACCAAAAAAAATTCATAAATATTTAACAGGGAAATACGGATTTACAAAAGAGCAATTCTATAAACCTGAGTTAGTTACTCAAGAAGAATTACTTAAAGTACATACTCAAAAATATTTACGCTCTTTAAATCATTCAAAAGTCATTGCTGAAATTGCGGAGATGCCGGCTATAAAATATTTACCGGCATTCGTATTAAAAAACAAACTGTTAAAACCAATGAAATATGCAACCGGAGGAACAATTTTAGGAACGGATGTTGCAATAGAACACGGTTTTGCAATTAATCTTTCTGGCGGTTATCATCATGCAAAAGCTAATTCCGGTGAAGGTTTTTGTTTTTTTGCAGATATTAATATCGCTGTAAAAAAACTTAAAGAAAAACATAATATTAAATCAATAATGATCATTGATTTGGATGCTCATCAAGGAAACGGGCATGAATCAATAATAAAAAATGATACGACAATTCATATCTTTGATGTATATAATAAAGACATATATCCTGACGATGAAGATGTTAAACAATATATTGATTATAACTTTCCGATTTCGAAGAATACAAAAGACGCTGATTATCTGACAATTATTAAAGAAGAGTTACCAAAAGCAATTAAAGAATCCAAACCCGATTTCATTATCTATAATGCAGGAACTGATATTTTTAAAGGTGATTTGCTTGGTATGTTATCTGTAAGTGAAGAAGGAATTATAAGCAGAGATGAAATTGTTTTTAAAAATGCAATTGAGAATAAAATACCTGTTTTAATGTTACTTTCCGGAGGTTATTCTAAAAAAAGTGCAGACATCACAGCAAAATCTATTGAAAATATATTAATAAAACACTTTAAATGATTTTATACCTTTTGGTATAATACCGATTGGTATAAAGTCTAAAAATAATTTCATCTGTCTTATCTTCTGCTTTTTATATGTTTTTTACATTAATTTATTTTGATTTAAATATTTTTATACATACATTTGTATATTATACCGAAAGGTATAATACCGATTGGTATAAAATCTTAAATCCAAAGATATGAAAACCGGCAAATTACCTTTTACTTATGGCAAAATTGTAAGTACAAAAGCTTTTACAAACAGAGAAGAAGAGATTGAGAAACTCATTAAAAACTTAAAATCAGGGATTAATACAATCATTGTTTCACCAAGACGAAGAGGAAAATCATCACTTGTAAAAAAAGCTTTTATTGAATTAGAAAATGAAAAGAAATTAAAACTTATCAGTCTTGATTTATTCTCAATCAGTTCAAAAGAGGAGTTTTTACATAAATTTGCAAGTGAAGTAATTAAAGCATCAGCCTCAAAATTAGATGATTGGATAAAAATATCAAAAGAATTCTTTAAAACATTAATTCCGAAATTTCAATTCAGTGCAGAAGCAGACAGTGAATTTAGCATCAGTTTTGATTATGCAGGAATAAAAAAAGACCCTTCTGAAATTTTAAATCTTCCGGAAAGAATTGCACAAAAGAAAAAAATAAAATTTATAATTGCAATTGATGAATTTCAAAACTTATCGGAATATACCGGTTTTAAAACATTTGAAAAAAAATTAAGAGCCGAATGGCAAAAACATAAACATGTAACATATTGTTTGTTCGGGAGCAAAAACCACATGATGGCCGATATTTTTAACAATCCGTCGAAACCATTTTACAGGTTTGGTGATATTATGATGCTTTCAAAAATTAAAAGAGAAAAGTGGATACCATTTATTACAAATGCTTTTAAAGAAACAGGGAAAAACATAAGCAAACAAAATGCCGGCTTAATAACTGATTTAATGAAATGTCATTCGTGGTATGTTCAGCAATTATCGCATTACACTTGGACAAGAACTAATAAAAGAGCAAGCAAAAGAGAGATACAAGATGCTCTTACAGAACTGATTAACGGAAACAGCCCTTTGTATGAAAGAGAAGTTGAAATATGCAGCAGAACACAGGTTAACTTAATTAAAGCAATTATTAAAGGAAAAGAACAGTTAAGTTCAACGGCTGTGATGCAGGAATTTCAATTAGGAACACCCAATAATGTTTCAAAAAATGTAAAAAGATTAAGCGAAAGCGGAATTATTGAAAAAGCAGGGAAAAAATACGAAATGTTAGATCCGGCTTTTGAAATTTGGTTTAAACAAATATTTTTTAATGTAAAATTGAAAACATACTTTAAACTTTAGACGCTGATTTACACTGATTATTATGATTTTTTTTGAACTTTAATCTTTGAACTTTGAGACTACTCCGAAAAGTTGCAAAGCAACTAATTCTGCAAAAATTCAATAATACAACAGGCTTATTGTCAGCCAATTAAAAAAGTTGCTATGCACCTTTTTTTGCAAGATATTACTTTTCGGAGTGGACTCAACTTTTTAACTTTAAACTTATTCTATGCCCAAAATAAACATAATAACCCTCGGTTGTTCCAAAAACATTGTTGACAGTGAAAATCTCGCAACTCAAATTAACAATCATAATATTGAATTTACATTTGATGAATTTAATTTTGATGCCGATACTGTTATTATAAATACCTGTGGGTTTATAGCTGATGCCAAAGAGGAATCAATAAATACAATTCTTGAATTTGTTGAAGCAAAGAATAAAGGCAAAATTAACAACCTTTATGTTATAGGCTGTTTATCTGAAAGATACAAAGATGAATTGACAAAAGACATTTCAGAAGTTGATAGATTTTTCGGTGTCAATGATTTACAAGAAATTGTTGAACAATTAAAAATCGACTATAAAAAAGAACTTATCGGGGAACGAGTCATCTCAACTCCAAAACATTTTGCCTATTTGAAGATTTCTGAAGGTTGCGACCGAACTTGTGCTTTTTGTGCAATTCCGTTGATAAGGGGAAAGCATGTTTCCGTCCCTGTGGAATTACTTATCAAACAAGCTGAAAACCTTGCCAAACAAGGTGTTAAAGAACTGATATTGATTGCACAAGACCTCTCCCATTATGGTGTAGATATTTATAAAGAACAAAAGTTACCTGAACTTGTTGAAAAACTCTCTAAGATTGGAGGCATAAAAATCATTCGATTGCA
>JAUVIG010000227.1 GCA_030592825.1 Chlorobiota bacterium
AAAGAAGAAGTTAAGGAAGAAGTTAAAGAAGAAGTTAAGGAAGAAGTTAAAGAAGAAGTTAAAGAAGAAGTTAAAGAAGAAGTTAAAGAAGAAGTTAAAGAAGAAGTTAAAGAAGAAGTAAAAGAAGAAGTTAAAGAAGAAGTTAAAGAAGAAGTTAAAGAAGAAGTTAAAGAAGAAGTTAAAGAAGAAGTAAAAGAAGAAGTAAAAGAAGAAGAAGCAAAAAGTGATGTGTTTATTTCTGAAAACGCATCAACTATGGATTTTGATTGGGATACTGCATCAGCTGAAATTGATGATTACAGCAATGAAAAAAGAATTGAACTTGAAAAAGTTTACGGCGAAACTTTATCTACAATTTCTGAAAAAGAAGTTTTAGACGGAACTATAATTGCATTAACTGATAAAGATGTTGTTATAAACATAGGATACAAATCTGAAGGTGTTATCAGTCTTAATGAATTCCGTTATAATCCTGAATTAAAAATCGGTGATCAAGTAGAAGTTTATATTGAATCTCAAGAAGACAGAACCGGACAACTTATTTTATCTCATAAAAAAGCAAGAACATTGCGATCTTGGGAGAAAGTTAATTCTTCACTTGATAATGATGAAATTATTAACGGATATATTAAATGTCGTACAAAAGGAGGTATGATTGTAGATGTATTTGGTATTGAAGCATTCTTACCCGGCTCTCAAATTGATGTTAAACCGATCAGAGATTATGATGCTTATGTAGGTAAAACGATGGAATTCAAAGTTGTAAAAATCAACAAAGAATTTAAAAACGTAGTAGTTTCTCATAAAGCACTTATTGAAGCTGAACTTGAAGAACAAAAAGCTAAAATTATTGAACAATTAGAAAAAGGACAAGTACTTGAAGGTACTGTTAAAAATATAACTTCATACGGAGTATTCATTGATTTGGGAGGTGTTGACGGACTTATCCACATAACTGACCTTTCATGGGGCAGAGTAAATCATCCTGATGAAGTAGTTGAGTTAGATCAAAAATTAAATGTTGTAATTCTTGATTTTGATGAAAGCAAAAAAAGAATTGCTCTCGGTTTAAAACAATTACAAGAACATCCTTGGGATTCCTTAGATCCTGATTTGATAATTGGAAATAAAGTAAAAGGTAGAGTTGTTGTTATTGCTGATTACGGTGCATTTATTGAAATTAAACCGGGTGTAGAAGGTTTAATTCATGTTTCGGAAATGTCTTGGTCTCAACATTTAAGAACAGCTCAAGATTTCTTTAAAATTGGCGATATCGTTGAGGCACAAATTTTAACTCTTGAAAAGGAAGAAAGAAAAATGTCACTCGGTATTAAACAATTGAAACCGGATCCGTGGGAACAAATTGAAGAAAGATATATTGTTGACTCTAAACATAAAGCAAAGGTTAAAAACTTTACTAACTTTGGTATCTTTGTAGAACTTGAAGAAGGTGTTGACGGTTTAGTACATATTTCGGACCTTTCTTGGACGAAAAAAATTAAACATCCGGCTGAATTTACTGAAATTGATGCAGATATTGAAGTAGTTGTTTTAGAAATTGATAAAGATAACAGAAGATTGAGCCTCGGACATAAACAGTTAGAAGAAAATCCGTGGGATGTTTTCGAAACATTATTTTGTATTGACAGTGATCATGAAGGAACAATTGTTAAAATCGGACAGAAAGAAGGATTTATTGCATTGCCTTACGGTGTTGAAGCTGTTTGCCCTATTAATCATTTTAAAAAAGAAGACGGATCAATGCCGGTTGAAGATGAAAAAATATTAGTGAGAGTTATTGATTTCCATAAAGATGCAAAAAAAATTGTTGTTTCTCATTTAAGAACATATAAAGAAAGAACTAAAACGAAATCAACAAAAACAAGCTATAAAACTGATATTGAAAAAACAACATTAGGTGATATCAGCAGTTTATCTGAATTAAAAGATAAATTAAGCACTGCTTCAAGAGAAAAATTTAAAGCCGAAAGAAAGGAAGAAGAAATAAAGAAAGATGTCAAAGTAAAAGATGATGAAAAGAAAGACGTCAAAGTAAAGGATGATGAAAAGAAAGACGTCAAAGTAAAGGATGAAAAAAAGAAAGACGTCAAAGTGAAGGATGAAAAAAAGAAAGACGTCAAAGTGAAGGATGAAAAAAAGAAAGACGACAAAGTGAAGGATGAAAAAAAGAAAGACGACAAAGTGAAGGATGAAAAAAAGAAAGACGACAAAGTGAAGGATGAAAAAAAGAAAACTGTAAAGAAAACTCCTTCCAAAAAGGCAAAAGCAGAAAAAGAAGATGATAAAAAATCTATCAAGAAAACTGATAAAAAGAAAGTTGAAAAGGAAGATGATAAAAAAGAAGATGATAAATAATTAAAAAAACAGATGAAAGATTTTTATCTTTCATCTGTTTTTTGTATATTTACAAGTAATAAATGAATATATTTACAGGTTATGGAAAAAAAATATGATGTAATAAAAAAAGATAATCATACTGTTATTCAGGTTTTAGTAAAAAAACTTGACACCAGTATTGCTCCTTCGTTCAAATCTGAATTAGTAATGATTGCCGGAAACGGAGAAAAAAATATGATTATTGATTTAAGTAAAACAGAATATTGTGATTCATCAGGTTTGAGTTCAATATTAGTTGCTAACAGATTATGCAAAAATGCAAAGGGGCAGTTTATTCTAACAGGACTTCAAAATGCAGTTGAAAGATTGATTTCAATTTCTCAATTAGATTCTGTTTTATCAATAGAAGATACTCTTGAAAAAGCAGAAAGCAAAATCAATTAGTGATTTATGTCTTTTGAAATTACTGTATTGGGTAGCAGTTCAGCACTACCCACATCAAAAAAATTCTCTTCCGCTCATGTTGTTAATATACATGAGCGGTTTTTTTTAATTGATTGCGGTGAAGGAACACAAATTCAATTAAGAAAATTCAGAATAAGTTTTTCTAAAATCAACCACATCTTTATTACTCATCTTCACGGCGATCATTTTTTCGGTATCTTCGGTTTAGTATCTTCATTTAGCCTGTTAGGAAGAACTAACGACCTTCATATCTATTCGCCCGGCGATCTTAAAAAAATTGTTTACTCTGTAATTAAAAAAAAAGAAATTCCTTATAATATTTTCTTTCATCGATTGAATTATTCAGATAAAAGTATTATTTATGAATCTAAAAGTATTAAAATAAGTTGCTTTCCCCTTAATCATCGGATTGAATCATACGGATTTAAATTTGAAGAAAAGCCTAAACAGAGAAATATTATAAAAGAAATGATTCAAAAATACGACCTGTCTGTTAAAGATATTTTACAAATAAAAGACGGAAAAAATCATATTACTGAAGAAGGAAAAATAATTCCTAATAAAGAGTTGAGTATTGCACCATACAAAGCAAGGTCTTATGCATACTGTTCAGACACAATGTATTACGAAGACATAATTTCACACATAAAAAAAATTGACATTCTGTATCACGAAGCAACATTTGCAGAAGATTTAAAGGAAGTTGCCGAACAAACAAAACATTCTACATCTGCCGATGCTGCTACAATTGCAAGAAAAGCAAAAGCAGGGACTTTACTGATAGGACATTTCTCATCAAGATACAAATCATACGAATTAATATTAAATGAAGCAAAAGCAATATTTAAAAATACAATTGCCGTTAATGACGGTGATGTTTTCAGCATAGCTTTAGAAAGAGAGAAAGAATAATTTACATTGTTGCATTGATATTTTATTCTATCATTCTGTCATTTAGGAATTTAAGCATTTTCAACAAAACATATTACATAAGTCATTAAAAAATTAATTGCTCATTAAAATTACAGTAGAACTGTTAAAATTACTGTAGAACCAATATTTTAATATCTTTGCATTTTAAAATTTTTTATAAACATTAAATCAATATTAAATGAGAGCAATTTTAATTATTATTTCAGTTTTAGTTGTAACTACGGGTTTTAGTCAAGTTAAAACAGATAATGCCGAGTTTAAAGAATACGAATCAGGTTATTATCAAAATTCTATTTTGAAGGATGTCAGATTTATTAATGAAAGTCTGGAAGAAAAAAAGGTTCATAAACGTTTTCAGATGGTTCAAACAGGATATGATGTTCCTGACAAAGTGAATGATTACAAAAGAGAATGGGCAAATCCTGTTATTTCTCAAGGAAATGCAGGTACATGTTGGGCATATTCAACAATTTCTTTTTTAGAATCTGAAATTTACAGAATTCATAAAAAACAAGTAAAATTATCTGAAATACATACAGTATATTGGGAATATGTTGAAAAAGCAAGAGGTTATGTACAATCCCGAGGAAATTCTTTATTCTCACAAGGATCTGAAGGAAATGCCGTTACTCGAATGTGGAAAAAATACGGAGCTGTTCCCTATTCTGCTTATACAGGCTTATTAAATAACAGAAAACATCACACACATGATAAAATGTATAAAGAGATGAATTCTTATTTAAAATCCGTTAAAGAACGAAATGCGTGGAATGAAGATGAAGTGATTGAGACAATAAAACAAATAATGAATCATTATATTGGTGAACCTCCGGTAAAATTTACCGTTGACGGAAAAGAATTTACAGCTGATACTTATTTAAAGAATTATTTGAAAATAAACCCTGATGATTATGTTGAGATATTATCATACAAACAAGAACCATATTGGAAAAAAGTTGAATATAAAGTTGAAGATAATTGGTGGCACAGCAAAGAATATTATAATATACCTTTAGATGATTTTATGAAAATCGTAAAAAAATCAATTAATAACGGTTACACAATGAGTATCGGTGGTGATGTTTCCGAAGCAGGCTTTTTAAAAAGTACGCAAACAGCTATAATACCTGCATTTGATATTCCGTCAGAATATATTGATGAAAATGCCAGACAATTCAGATTTTCAAACAAAACAACAACAGATGACCACGGGATGCATCTTGTCGGTTATACAGAAAAAAACGGTGCAGATTGGTACTTAATAAAAGATTCAAGTTCCGGATCGAGAAATAATGATGAAAATGCACCTGAATTCGGCTATTATTTCTTTCATAAAAATTATATAAAACTAAAAATGATGGGATTTACTGTTCATAAAGATGCTGTTAAGGATATTTTGAAAAAGTTTTAAATTTTTGTTGCGGGTTACAGGTTGCAGGTTGCAGGTTGCGAATTACGTCAGGGCTAACGCATAAAAAAATAATAATAAGGTTATATTATCTATGTATAATTATTCTATTAAGGTTGAAAAATAAAATAAGGTTTTTTATGCTGTAAAAACCTTATTTTTAAAGTTTTAACCTTAACAGAAAAACATCCCGCAACGAACTCAACCTTATTTACCTTATTTTCCACGTTCAAAATTCGTTGCACCTGTAACACTTATATCCGGATGATTACTCAACAATATTATTGTTTTTTATTCAAATAATATTAAATGTAACAATTAAACACACAGCAATGAAGCAATGCAACAATAAAACAATGTAAAATGCTGTCAATCCTAATTCCGATATATAATTTTGATGTCAGAAATTTTGTAAAAGAACTTCATTCGCAAGCAGAAAATGAAAATATTATTTTTGAAATTATCCTTGCTGATGATGCATCCGACACAAATTATCGAGAATTAAATAAAGAGTTACAGTCCTTGTCAAATACTGAATATATTCAATTAAATTCAAATATCGGCCGTTCCGGCATAAGAAACTTTTTAGTTGAAAAATCAAACTTTGAATATTTATTTTTTGCAGATTGTGATTCAATGATTAGTAATAAAGACTTTATAAAAAAGTATACAGAGCATTGTAAAGGAAAAGTTGTTATATGCGGAGGCAGAATATATGAAGAAGAAAAACCATTTTGCAGTAAAGAATATTTAAGATGGTATTACGGAAAAAAACGTGAATCAAAAACTGCCGATGAAAGAAATATATTTCCAAATCGTTCATTTATGACGAATAATTATGTTATATCCAAATCAATACACAATGCAGTGAAATTTGATGAAAAAATATCGCAATACGGTCATGAAGATACTCTTTTCGGAATTGAATTAAAAAGAAAAGGAATAAATATAAAACATATTAACAACTCGCTTATTCATATAGGATTAGAAAAAAATACCGACTTTATTTCTAAAACAAAAAAAGGAATTGATAATTTAAGCTATTTAATAAATAATTATAACTATTCGGAATTATATGAAGATATTAAATTGTTAAGAATTTATAAAAAAAGTTTATCGTTGTCATTTTTCATTATATTATTTTTTAATATCATAAAAAAAATAATTGAACTGAATCTCAAGAGT
>JAUVIG010000179.1 GCA_030592825.1 Chlorobiota bacterium
CCTGTTGCAGGATATTCATATACTGCAAACAATCAAGAGTTAACTTTTGCCAATGAATCAACAAATGCAACGAGTTATTCATGGAATTTTGGTGACGGTAACAGTTCAACAGATGTAAACCCTGTTCATATTTATTCTGAATCCGGAACTTATACAGTAACTTTAACATCATCGAACGGAGTATGTGCGGATGATGTACACAGTAAAGATATTGCAGTTACATTTGTAGGTATTGAAGGATTAGAATCAGGCAGTATGAATATTTACCCGAATCCGACAAACGGAATCTTTAATATTGAATCTTTTGGTTTCAGTGAATATAAATTAGAGGTTTGTGATGTTAACGGAAAAGTTATAATCAACAGAGATATTCACGAGGATAGTTATCAAATTGATATGAGTAAATATCCTAAAGGAATCTATTTTATTACTGTTATATTAGAAAATGAAACTAAAACAGGAAAGATAATATTAAAATAAAAATGATTCAACAGTAATTAAGTATGATAAAGACAGAAATCAAATATTGATTTCTGTCTTTATCTTTTTTAGGCAAATAAATTAAAATTTCAGCAATCTTATTTACCCAACAGAATACCTACAGCAACTGTAAACACCATATTTTTCAAATTATCAGTGTCTTTATATTCATCATTTGTTATTAAATCATCCCAAGCATCAGATTCTGTATCATAAATATTACTTAAGCCCAAAGTAGCTCTTCCTTCAGCAAAAGCATGAATCGGCCCTAATCCGAATTGAGCACCAAGTCCCATTGCAGCACCAAAATCAGTCTTTTTATAAGGAATATTATTGTGATCTCCAATTTTAAGAATATTAACATCAGCAATTTCATTAAGGTCTTGATCTACACCGTCAACAGAATAGCTTTCAATTACTTGATTCCCTTTTAAAGCAAATCCGAAATACGGTCCTGCATAAGCATATAAAGGTCCGAAGAATTTTACTTTTAACAGAAGCGGAATTTCAAGATAACTGAAATTAACTTTTGCATCTTGAATAATATGCACTCCGTCATCAGAATCATCTCTGTTAATATTAAAGCCTTTTTGAGCAAAATTCACCTCAGCTCTTACAGCTACCATTTTAGTTCCGAATTCGGTTAAAAGACCAATCTGCATTCCGGGAGCAATTTTAGTTCCTTTTGTTTAAACAGTAGATTTCATTTTCGCAAAGTTCCCGCCCAATCTGGCACCGTATCTTTGTGCATTTAAAGAAAAAACCAAAAGAACAGCAATTGATAAAACAAATAATCTTTTCATATGTTTAAAATTTTAATTAATAAAAAACCAAATATAATAAAAAATCAAATATTACTATAAAAAAATTAATCCAAAAAAAAGATGTTAATTCCGAAAGAAACAACCCGATTTGTCAGAGCATCGGCGTTTATTTGAGAACTACCGGTCATACTGTGTGTGTATCTGATAAAATAAGATGTTCTTCTTACTTTATAAACTATTCCGGCAAAAATTCCGGCATCTGTTCTGTTATATTCATAATCAGTATTATTAAAATCAACTTTTGTAACAGTATATTCACCTGTAGTAAAATCATCTTTTTTTGATTTTCCGTTAATCCAATAAGCTACGTATGCTCCGATATATGTATTAAGAGCTGTTGTTTTTCTTCGTGTTAAATTATAGTGTCCCGAAATGGGTAACTCAATATAGTTCATAGAATTGGAGGTCTTGTTATACGATTTTTGTTCAAATTTTAAGCCTTTTTGAGAATATAAAACTTCAGCTTGCACTGAAAGAACTTCATTTAATTGCTTATTAAGAACAAATCCGGCTATAAAACCCGGTTTCAATTTCCTGTATGGTTTTATCAATTGTTCATCGGCATCATCTGAATATTTTGCTTTAGACAAGTTTAATCCGGTTTTTATTCCAAATGATGTTTGTGAAAAGGTATAAAAGTTTATACAAAGTGAAACTAAAATAAATATTAAATTCTTCATTGTATAATCATTATAAAAAAAGGATTTGAAAACAAAAGTAATCAAATCCTTTTTAAATTTTATAGTGATAATTGAATATTTTATAACAAAATAAGTTTCAAATTCTCATTTTGTTCTGTTTTTATTCAATATTCATTTAGAATTCCATTTCTGAAAGTCGTTTATAATATTCATATCTCCATTTGGCATTCTTTTCAGCAGCATTGAATAATTCATCAGCATGTTCAGGAAATAATTTATACAATGAATTAAATCTTACTTCACCTAATAAGAATTCTTTAAATAATTCAAATTTTGGCGGTTTAGAATCTAATTGGAACGGATTTTTACCTTCTTCTTCCAATCTCGGATCAAAACGATAGTTAGTCCAATATCCTGATGCAACAGCATTCTTCTCTTCTTCTTGCACTTGATGCATTCCTTTTTTTAATCCGTGAGCAATACATGGTGAATAAGCAATAATCAAAGAAGGTCCCGGATATGATTCAGCTTCTTTTATAGCTTTCATTGTTTGAGATTGACTTGCACCCATTGATATTTGGGCTACATAAATGTATCCGTATGATATTAAAATTGCACCGAGATCTTTCTTTCTGATTTTTTTACCTGAAGCAGCAAATTTTGCAATTGCAGCTGTTGGTGTTGCTTTTGAAGATTGACCGCCGGTATTTGAATAAACCTCAGTATCTAAAACAAGCACATTGATATTCTCCCCTGATGCTAATACATGGTCAAGTCCTCCGAAGCCAATATCATAAGCCCATCCGTCACCGCCGAATACCCAAATAGATTGTGCAGATAAGTATTTTTTTAACCCGAGAATTTCTTTTGCAGTTTCAGATTTTTCAGACTTTAATGTACTTATCACTTTATATGATGCATTTTTTGCCTCAGTAGAATTTTCTCTGACAGCAATCCATGCATTAAAAGCTTCTTTGGTTTCCGAAGCAATACCGTTTTGCATCATCTCATTCATTTTCCTTTCGATAATATCACGTTGTTTACGATTTGCCAATGCCATTCCGTATCCGTATTCTGCATTATCTTCAAATAATGAGTTTGCCCAAGCGGGACCCATACCCTCTTTATTAGTGGTATAAGGAGTTGCCGGTGCAGAACCTCCGTAAATTGAAGAACAACCTGTAGCATTTGTAATTGTCATTGACTCACCATATAATTGCGTAATCAGCTTAATATAAGGCGTTTCACCACATCCTGCACATGCTCCGTGGAATTCAAACAAGGGTTGAGCAAACTGAGAATTTTTAATATTTTTAGTTTTATCAACAACCTTATCTTTATAACCTATAACATTATGTGCATATTCCCAATTTTTGTGTTCAGCTCTTTGTTCATCATCCAAAGGAACCAAAACAAGTGATTTTTCTTTTGAAGGACAAACATCAACACATGAACCGCAACCTGTACAATCTAAAGTACTGACTTGAATTCTGAAATTATATTCTTTCAATTGAGCTTTACCTTTCTCAAATATCATACCCTCAGGTGCATTTGATACTTCTTCATCAGTTGCCAGAAACGGACGTATACATGCATGCGGACATACATAAGCACATTGATTACATTGAATACAATTTTCATGGATCCACTTCGGTACTTCTGTTGCAACACCTCTTTTTTCATATTGAGTCGTACCTGAAGGAAATGATCCGTCTTCTCTCCCGATAAAAGCACTGACAGGTATCCCGTCACCTTTTAATTCATTAATCGGGTCCATAATTGTTTTTATAAAATCAGGCGTGTTATCATCTCTTTCAATTCCGGGTATTACTTCTCCGCTAAGCCCTGCCCATTCTGAAGGAACTTCAATTGTTGAAACAGCATCTCCGCCTTTATCAACAGCTGAATAATTCATGTTTACAATTTTCTCTCCTTTTGCACCGTATGATTTTTCAATGAATTTCTTCATCTGTTCTACAGCTTGATTATAAGGAATGATTTCTGCAATTTTAAAAAATGCAGATTGCATGATTGTATTTGTTCTGTTGCCCAAACCAATTTCTATTGCAATTTTAGTAGCATTTAATGTATAAAAACTAATGTTCTTTTCAGCCATTACTTTTTTATAACTGTCAGGCAAACGTTTTTTTGTTTCTTCTTCATCCCAAGTACAATTCAGTAAAAATGATCCGCCGTCTTTAATACCTTCAAGCATATCATATTTATACAAGTAAGATGAATTTGAGCAAGCTACAAAATCGGGTTGTTTAACCAAATATGTAGAACGAATTAATTTATCTCCGAATCGCAAATGTGATACAGTAATACCTCCGGATTTTTTTGAGTCATATGCAAAATATGCTTGAACGTATTTATCTGTATTTTCTCCGATAATTTTGATAGAATTTTTATTTGCACCGACAGTACCGTCAGAACCGAGACCGTAGAATTTACCTTCAAAAGTTCCTTTAGGAACTGTACTGATTTCAGGTAAAAGAGGAAGGTTTGTAAATCTTACATCATCAATAATTCCTACTGTGAAATGATCTTTCGGTTCCTTACGATCCATATTTTCAAAAATCGAAACAATCATTGCAGGAGTAGTATCTTTGGAACTTAATCCGTATCTTCCTGCTAATATCATCGGTTCATTTTCTTTTCCGTAGAATAAGTCTTTAATATCAAGATATAAAGGATCACCATTTGCACCAAGTTCAGTTGTTCTGTCGAGAACTGTAATTCTGTTAACAGATTTTGGAAGTGCTTCCATAAAATATTTTGCTGAAAACGGACGATACAGATGAACGATCAATATACCGACTTTTTTACCTTGTGCTTGCAAATATTCAATAGTCTCTTTAATTGTTTGAGTAACAGATCCCATTGCAACTACAATATGCTCCGCATCTTTATCACCGAAATAACTGAAAGGTGCATACGGTCTTCCTGTTATTTTTGAAATTTCCTTCATATAATCAGCAACTACATCAGCAACAGGCTCATAAAAATGACTTGCAGCTTCTTTTGCTTGAAAGAAAATGTCAGGATTTTGAGCAGTACCTCTTGTTACAGGATCAGTTGAGCTAAGTGCATTATCTCTGAAACGTTGTAATGCTTCCATGTCAATCATTCCTCTTAAAGCATCTTCATTTGGCAATTCAACTTTAGAAACCTCATGAGAGGTTCTGAACCCGTCAAACATATGTAAGAACGGTATTCTTGTTTTAATAGCTGCAAGGTGTGCAATCGGAGCAATATCCATGATTTGTTGTGCACTTCCGGTTGCGAGAATTGCAAATCCTGTTTGTCTTACAGCCATTACATCACTGTGATCACCGAAAATTGAAAGTGCATGTGCTGCAACACTCCTTGCACTTACGTGGAAAACAGCAGGTAATAATTCACCGGCTATTTTGTACATATTAGGAATCATCAATAATAAACCTTGAGATGCCGTATAAGTTGAAGTTAAAGCTCCTCCCTGCAACGAACCGTGTACAGCACCTGAAGCACCGCCTTCCGATTGCATTTCTGAAACTAATACCGTTTCTCCGAATAGATTTTTTCTGCCGTTTGCCGCCCATAAGTCAACATATTCTGCCATGTCAGACGACGGCGTAATAGGATATATTGCTGCTACTTCACTAAACATATAAGATACATGTGATGCAGCATAATTCCCTTCACATGTAATAAATTTTTTATCAGCCATAATTATATTGGTTTTAAATAATTTCAAATAAAATGAATTTACAAATTTAAAATAAATATTAGAATATATTCTTGCAATCTTCTTTTTATATTTCTTTTTTACAACATGTTTTAATTATAATGATATACTTTATTATTGAATTACGGGAGGATATACACATATCTGTTCGTAAAGAAACAAACTGTTATATAAAAATGCGACAATTCTGTTAAGTTACGGTTCTTTTTTAAATAATTATATTTTTGTCGGCTTTAAAATAATGAGAATATGAAAAGAACCTACCACACAAACCTTTTAATAAAATACAAACTTGGTGCTTTAGATATTGATACAATAAATAAAATACCTAACAGCACCCTTTACAATTGGAAACAAAAGGGTTTTTCACATGTTTTCGGTTTGCCCGATGTAAATGATTCGGAAATTGAAATAATGCGTGCTTTTTTATCAAAGAAAAAGCTTATGAATGCGGCAAAGGCTTTGTATTATATTTTTACTGTATATCAATCATTTATTTGCAAACTTAATAATCAAAAAAAGCTGTTTTATGAAACTAAAGAACTTATAACAGATACTATTGACAGAACAAAAGGTATTTTGGGATTTGACAAAGTTTTGAAAGCATTTAACATAACTTCTCAAACATATTATTATTGGAAAAATAAAATTAAATGTACAGACTCTTTATTAAGTTTATGCAAAATAAGACATCCTTTACAGCTGACAAATAAGGAAATATCATCAATAAAACAATATCTTACAAAAGAGCAATTTCTTAATTGGTCTTTATCTTCGGTATATTGCCAAATGATGAGAGATAAAGTTGCATTTATGTGTATTGTTACTTTTTACAAATATGCAAAACTTCTTAATTTAACACGCCAAAAACCACATCACAGAAAAAAGAAACACAAAATCGGAATAAGAGCAGAAAAAACTTTACAAATTTTACATGCTGATTTAACAATATTTCGACCGCTTGATAACACAAAGGTTTATATTTATTTTATTGCCGATAATTTCTCTCGTAAAATATTGGCTTGGAAAGCATCTTTAGAATATTCTGCAAAATATACCTTTGAGAACTTACAGGAGGTTTATGAAAAACATAAAATATACTCTGCTAAAAACAATGTAGACTTTATGGTTGATGACGGTTCGGAAAATAAAGCAGAAGTTGATACTTTTATTGAAAATTCAAAAATTAACAAAGTAATTGCACAAAAGGATGTAATATTTTCAAACAATATAACCTGTCCCGAACTTGTTTCGGGAATTGAAGCAGTAAATAAAAGAATAAAATATGACTTTTTATTTCCTGCTGAAATACAAAACTTTGACCAAACCGTAAAACAACTCGAAAAAGCCGTAACAGAATATAATAATAAACCTTACTTACCTTTACATGGTTTAACACCGAGTGAAGTTTTTGAAGGAAAAATACTCGATAAAACTATGTTTAGCAAACAAATAGCGGAAGCGAAACAGCAAAGAATTACAGAAAACAGAAAATTCAGATGTATAAATCATAAATAAAGCCCAAAAAACACCGGATTTTATTGTTTCTTTATTATAATTTATAAAAATAAACCGGTTATTTTCTTACATGGTCTTACAGATACTGAATTTTGTTCAATAAAAAATATAAAAAAAAGCATCCCGATATTGGGATGCTTTATTTTAAAAACTTTACGAAATGGGCATGGCAGATTTTATTATTTCAACAGGTTGATTAAGATGGTTATATGTTA
>JAUVIG010000203.1 GCA_030592825.1 Chlorobiota bacterium
TATAATACTAAGATACAAAGTTTAATCAAATTTCACAAAATATATGAGTTTAAAGTCAAAAACATCATTTTTTTTTCATTATTTGAAATGCAAAGAATATAATTTTCTCTAATAATCCGATTAAAACATAAACAAATAAACAGTTAAACAAATAAACATTTTTATACTATAATATTAACTTAATTACCCACTAAAATAACAGTAGAGCCGATTTTTTTATAATTTACTTAATAAACCCGGTAAATGAGTTTCAATTGATAATGCTACATTAGACATAAATAATTTAATTGCAATTGAAAGTAAGATAATTCCGAATATTTTTCTGAGAATAGTAATTCCTGATTGCCCTAAAACTTTTTCTAAATATTTTGTAGTTTTCAGCACAATAAATACAACAACCATATTCAATACTAATGCAATAAAAATATTTAAAGATGAATATTCAGCTCGCAAAGAAAGCAAAGTTGTAATAGAACCGGCTCCTGCAATTAACGGGAAAGCCAAAGGGACAATTGAAGCTCCTTCAGGTGTTGAACCTTTAAATAATTCAATTCCCAATACCATTTCCATAGCAAGGAAGAAAAGAATAAATGAACCGGCAATAGCAAATGAGGCAATATCTACACCAAATATACCGAGTAGTGCTTCTCCGACAAACAAGAATAAAACTAAAATAATAAGTGATACAATAGTTGTTTTAAAAGCTTGTATCTTATTTCCTCTTGCTTTAATGTCTATTATTATAGGTATCGAACCAACAATATCTATCACGGCAAACAATACCATAAAAACTGATAAAATATCAATAAAATTTATACTCATGATTTTAATATTTAATGTTTAAAAAATATACGAATTTTAAAAAAGTTTGCAAATGTCAATATCTTTTCTTTTTATGCAAACTTTTCTGCATATTTTTTTGAAATTTTCAACATTCAGAATTATGATAATTATCAGGGCTTGTTTTTTAACATCTTTTATAATCTGCCACATAGCTGCATATCAGACAATTAGGCAAAATAAAAAATGCTTGGTTTATAGTATGTCATTAATAAAAAATAATATACATTTGCAAAAAAATTGAATTTCTAAATTTTTATAAAATGACAGAAAAAATAAATAAATTTATGGGTGATGTAATTGCCCGAAATGCCGGTGAAAAAGAATTTCACCAAGCAGTTCAAGAAGTTGCGGAAGTTATTATTCCCTTTATTGAAAATAATCCTAAGTACGAAGATGCTAAAATATTAGAGCGTCTCATTGAGCCTGAAAGAGTTATCTTGTTCAGAGTTCCTTGGCAAGATGACAAAGGTGAATTTCGTGTAAATAAAGGTTATCGTATTGAGTTTAACAGTGCAATCGGACCGTATAAAGGTGGTTTAAGATTTCACCCGAGTGTGAATTTAAGTATTTTGAAATTTCTCGGTTTCGAGCAGATCTTAAAAAACAGTTTGACAACCTTACCAATGGGTGGCGGAAAAGGCGGGTCTGATTTTAACCCGAAAGGAAAATCAGATAATGAAATTATGCGTTTTTGTCAAAGTTTTATGTCGGAATTACAACGACACATAGGGCCGAATACTGATGTACCTGCCGGTGATATCGGTGTAGGCGGCAGAGAGATAGGTTATATGTTCGGCCAATATAAGCGATTAAGAAATGAGTTTACCGGAGTACTGACAGGTAAAGGAAGAGAATGGGGCGGAAGTTTAATGCGTCCTGAAGCTACAGGTTTCGGTAATGTTTATTTTGCACAAGAAATGTTAGCCACAAAAGGCGATTCTTTCAAAGGTAAAATTGTAGCAGTTTCAGGTTTCGGTAATGTTTCTTGGGGTGCGGTTCAAAAAGTAAATGATTTGGGCGGAAAAGTTGTTACATTATCAGGTCCTGACGGATATATTTATGATCCCGACGGAATAACAGGAGAAAAAATTGAATATATGCTTGAGTTAAGAGCTACAAATAATGATGTTGTTCAACCTTATGCTGATGAGTTTGATGTTGAATTCTTCGCAAATAAAAGGCCATGGGAACAAAAAGTTGATATTGCATTACCATGTGCAATTCAAAATGAATTAAATTTAGAAGATGCTCAAAACCTTATTGATAACGGAGTAATTTGTATTTCTGAAGGAGCAAATATGCCTTGTACACCTGAAGCTATTGAGTTGTTTCATAAAGCAAAGATACTTTATGCACCGGGAAAAGCTTCTAATGCAGGTGGTGTTTCTGTATCAGGATTAGAAATGAGCCAAAACTCATTACGCTTCAGTTGGACTGCAGAAGAAGTTGATCAAAAATTACAAAGAATCATGAAAGATATTCATGAGTCATGCAGAAAATACGGAACAGAAGATGATGGATTTGTTGATTATGTGAAAGGAGCAAATATCGCAGGTTTTGTAAAAATTGCTGATGCTATGCTGGCTCAAGGGTTGGTTTAAAGAATTAGGAAATATTATAAAATTAAGAGCTGCTGTGAAGCGGCTCTTTTTTTGTCTGTTTCACAATCAACTTTTTAGTATCAGAGAACCTGTTGCCGGTTATGTTTATAAAATAGATGCCGGGCGGATAGTTTGAGATGTTGGTTTTATTTTTATAAAAACCTGCTTGCTCTTGATTTATTTTTTCTCTGTGGTATTCTTTGCCGGAAATATCGCTTATTATCATTATCAAATTTTCGTTTGTTATATTATTTGCAATTTTTATATAAATATTAAAAAAATCTTTTGTGGGATTGGGGAATATCAAGAATTGATTTTTTTCTTTTATTACGGAAAACTTCAAATTGTTTTTTTTCATAGTTTCATTATTTTTGAAGTATAAACTTTATTATTTGAAATTATCTTAATGATATATATACCGGCAGGTTGATTTTCAATATTTATTTCAGTCTTTTTTGAATTTAATTTTTGTGTATAAATTATGCTACCGCTTAAATTAACAATTTCCATTTGGATGCCGTTATGAAAATCTTTTAAAACAGATATTTTAAATTTTCCGGAAGTCGGATTCGGATACAGAACTATTTTAATTTTCTGATTATCTTCAAGTTCAGAAATTTTATCCGGATTTAATATAGGAACATTTTTTGCACTGCAATCAAAATCTGGCGTTAATTTTTTGTATTGCACCAGTTCAACATAATCGTCGGTTGTGTATGCCGTAAAATCAGCACCTTCTTCTGTTTCAAAACCGGGGAGCAACTCTATTTCATTACCTGCTGTGTATGTTACATTCCCGTTTGATGCTATTGTATTATCGGCTGTAAGATTATTTTCGGCAAAAAAAATTGCAGGATTTTCATCATCCCCCCATAATATCCAGGGTGTAATTTGATGAGGAAGATTAATTGAAACATGTAAGTCTTGTGAACTTTTTTCTTCATAAACTAACCAATATAAATTATGCAAAAACATATAATCTAAACCGTTGTAGTTTCCTTGCCAGTTTGTTTCTGAATGACAATTTTCCGGCCAAACAAGACGTGATGTAGAAGACCAATTTTGACTGAAATCATCATGATTAATACTATATTCCCCGTAATTAAAAGGACCGCAATCAGGTGCTTCGTTCAGTAACTCTATATAAATATCCTTATCTGCTTCAATATCAGAGCCGGAAGTATTACCGTGCAAACTTATATATATTAACGGAAAATGTTCATAGGCTAACCATCCGAGACGATCAGTGGTTTCTGTAGAAACATTTCTCAAATGTTCGTATGTGTCAGTTGTATATTGAGGGAGGTAATCATCAAAAAGGTCATTCCCGATAATTGAAATAAGTGCAGATTCCATGTAAGGGTCTCTGTCGGCAACAGTAATTGTCCAACTGAATATTTCATTAAGTATTATTTGAATTCCGGAAGGAATGATTACACCTATTATTTCAGGAACAGGGCTTATCATAACATTTATTTCTTGGTCGTGCATATAATACGAAACTGCTACAGCCTGAGCAAAGAAAGGCCGCCAGGCACGTGAGTAAGGATAGTGTAAGTTGGGATATGCACCGCTGGTAATCAGATTTCCGGCTTCAGCAAGACCGGCATTTGTAAGTTGCGGATATGAACCTTGTTCTACTCTTTCATGTGAAACAGGGTCTTTTACCGACCAGCCTTTAAAGCAGACTTCAACTTTTTTAAAACAAATACCAAGCAAAACCATCCACCAAGGACAATCGATACTTGGAACTATTGCATCAAACGACACAATACAAGGGTCGTGCATACTGCTGACCATACGATAGGTAAGTTTTTTTGTCCATTCTCTTACAGTTACGCTTTCTCCCAAAGCATCCTGAAACACTTGGTTATCATCAACAAGTTTATTAACAAGTGCAAAACCTATTAAGTAATGCCACACATTATCTACACTCATAGGATAGGGTAAAACTTGATTATAACCTGATTCAACTTCTAAAGGTTCATTATTATGTCCCAGGAAATTATGTGTTTCATCATTATGAACAGATGTAAAACTATTCATAACATCATCTCTGACAAAAAACCCGTTTAATTTCTGCTCTGTTGTCCAAGAGTTACGCTCGGCAGCAATATCAATTCTTTCTATGGCACGCAGTGCATAAACCAATTCGTTTAATGTTTGTGTATAATCTTCTCCGTAATCTTTAAGTAATCTGTATTCGGTTGCCAAAACGGCAATATAATATTGCAAATTAGCATTCCCGTCCCCCCAAGATATTTTGTTTTCTTTATATATGTTATGGTCCTGATCATAAGAACCATATCTTTCAGATGCAGGAATATTTGTTCCGGGTTCATTACCCGGACTTACAACTATAAAATCTGATTTTAGTTTTTGGCGATAATACCAATATTTTTCAAGGTTTACCTCTGTATTTTGAGCATTTAAAAGAGTGATATAATTTACTAGTAATAAAAAAGATATGAAATGTTTCATTTTATTTAATAATTTTAGAATTAATTAATGATTTAATTACAGTACTGTCGTTATCAATCCAGTATATTTTATACCATAGTATCCAATTTTCTTTAGTAATATAATAATTCTTAATAATACCCGGATCGGAATATGTAACATGGTAAACATTTGAGTATTTTTTATTATTTATTACAGTGTCTTCAAGAAAAGTTATATTAGTACTGCCAAATTCGTACACTAATTGAGAATTTTCAAAAAGGAATAAGTCCGGACCTCCGTAACTGATAAGATCATTACCCGGTCTTTCTCTGTGATGTTTTTTGTGAAGATATAATGTATATAAATCAAAATCATCAAAGGATTGTCTCACATATATTTTGATTTCTTCAGATTTCCAAATTATTTCTTTATCACTCATTTCCGGATAGTATCCTTCATCAATATAATCTACATACATGCAATCCCTTTCACCAGTATTTTCATTCAGGTAAACCCACCAACTGCCTTCTTTGTAGAATGCAAATTCTTTTATTTCATCAGACAGATAATAAATCGGATATTTATTTTTGCAATTTGAGAATAAAGTAATCAGGATTAGAATGATTGCTGTTAATTTTGTTTTCATGTTTATTTATTTTTTATGAATTGTTAATTTTTTTATTTTTTAACAAATTTCTTTGTTCCAATTGTCTCAATCACCACTGTTGAGCCTGAAAAAGAAAATTCAAAGTCAAAATTCAGTTCATCTTTACTGAGTCTTGTTATAAATAATATATACACCGGGTCTTTATCGCTAAAACTTTCAGTTGTTGTTTGTCCTAAATAATCTGTTTCCATTGTTTCTATTATTAACTCAACTCTCTCTTTGTTTGCATATTCGTTGCCGGATGACATAAATGACCATTTGCCCGAATAAGTGATTGTCATAATACCCAGTCCGAAATAGTCCTGTTCAGATTTTATGGTAAATGTTTCATCATTAAATGTAATATATTCGGAATAAGCCATGGTCATATATCCGTAACTTGCATCATAAGTGATGCTGTCTTCAGTAATTTCATAATCAAGTGAATTGCTGAAGTCGCCGTCTATGTATGTTGTAGTATAGTTACCCTGTTTTATAACCCATTCTTTTGTTAATCTTGCTTTTCTTGAATGTATTGAGAATAAAGGGTCATCTTCACCTTTACGGCAAGAACTTACAGTTAAAAGAATCACTGCTGCAAAAATTAAATATTTTAGATTTTTCATATTATTTATTTTTTTGGTATCCGTTTACAAATTTTAAATATTTTCATTATGAATATTTTACATTCTTATTTAAAGATAATCTAAAAAAGTATATTTGCTGTAGTTATTTTTTTCAATCTTTTACAATATCACAATCTTGTAATATCCAAACGCATGTATCATAAGGATTTCTTAATATCTTTTTTATAATACCCTCATATTTTGCAATCCAATATTCGTTTACGGCATTATATCCTTGATCATTCAATGGGTAACTGTTATCGTAATAATCTAATATTTCGCAAGTTACATTTATCACATTATTGTATTCTTTATTATTAATAGTGTATGTGTCATATTTATTTATAATAAATGTTTTTGTTGTGTAATAACTTGTATCCAACATTAATGTATCAAATGCGAGTATTGTTGCTGTATATTCATTTATATTATTCTTATAAACGTCGTTTTCTCTTAAATAAAAAATATTATAAAATTTATTTGCTGATATACTCATAAAAACAGTTCTGTTCGTGTCTGTATTTTCTATATATAACCAAATATAATCTCCGGATTCTTTTATTTTTTTATCAGCGTAATCTTGCCAAACACCCGGATCATTTTTTTCAACCCATAAACAATCTTGTTCTCCGGTAGTTTCATTCTCATAAAGCCACCAAGTATTTTCTTTAAAATCTCCCCATTCTTTTGTTTCATTATATAACTTATAA
>JAUVIG010000092.1 GCA_030592825.1 Chlorobiota bacterium
CAAGTTTTCTGTTTAATCGTTAAAGTAAAAATTTTCATTACTTTTGTAAGTTAAACAGAAATCTCAAATGAGCGAGTATAAATATCTTCAAAATATAAATTCACCGGAAGATCTGAAGAAATATAAAGACGAAGAACTGATTGAAATATCTAAAGAACTTCGTCAATACATTATTGATATCGTATCAACAAATCCGGGGCATTTTGCTTCAAGTTTGGGAGTTATTGAATTAACAGTTGCTTTGCATTATGTTTATAATACTCCTTATGATAAGATTGTTTGGGATGTAGGGCATCAAGCATATGCACATAAGATTCTTACAGGCAGACGTGAATCATTTTGCACTAACAGACAACTCGGAGGTATTTGCGGATTCCCATCCATTTTTGAAAGTGAATATGATGCATTTGGTGTTGGGCATTCCTCAACATCAATATCTGCTGCTTTGGGAATGGCAGTTTCATCTTGTTACAAAGGCGAAGAAGACAGGCATGTAGTGGCAGTTATAGGAGACGGAGCAATGACCGGCGGCCTTGCTTTTGAAGGGATGAACAATGCAGGTGTTGAAAAATCAAACCTTTTGATAATTCTTAATGATAATAATATGTCAATTGACCCGAATGTGGGCGGTTTGAATCAATATTTGCTCGATATTACAACTTCAAAGACATATAATAAAGTTAAAGATGATATTTGGAACACTCTCGGAAAAATAAGACGATTCGGGCCTAATACAAGAGCTTTTATTCAAAAAATTGAGAATGGTGTGAAATCAATCATCATGAAACAGAGCAATATTTTTGAGGCGATGAACTTGAGATATTTCGGTCCGATAAACGGGCATGATGTTAATCATTTGGTAAAGATATTAGAAGATTTAAAAGATATAAAAGGTCCGAAATTACTTCATGTATTAACAAAAAAAGGTAAAGGTTTTGAAGCTGCTGAAAATAACCAAACAATATGGCATGCTCCCGGTTTGTTCGATAAAGAAACAGGGGAACGATTAGTATCAAAATTTGATAAAACTCAAGCACCAAAGTTTCAAGATGTGTTCGGAAATACTCTTGTAGAACTGGCAGAAAAAAATGAAAAGATAATGGGAATAACACCTGCTATGCCTTCCGGTTCATCAATGAAAATAATGATGGATGCAATGCCCGACAGAGCTTTTGATGTTGGTATTGCAGAGCAACATGCTGTAACTTTTTCGGCAGGGCTTGCTGTTGACGGGATGATGCCGTTTTGCAATATTTATTCAACATTTATGCAAAGAGCATTTGACCAAGTGATACATGATGTTGCTTTGCAAAAGCTTAATGTTGTATTTTGTTTAGACAGAGGCGGTGTGGTAGGCGATGACGGGGCAACCCATCACGGTGCTTTTGATTTGGCATATATGCGAATTATTCCTAATATGACAGTTGCCGCACCAATGGATGAACCGGATTTAAGAAATATGATGTTTACGGCACAACTCCCTGATATGGGACCCTTTACAATAAGATACCCGAGAGGCAGAGGAATTACACCTGATTGGAAAACAGAAATGAAAGAACTTAAGACAGGGAAGGGGAGATGCATTAAAAAAGGTAAAGATGTTGCGATTTTAAGTATAGGAGCAATCGGAATTTTAGTGAAAGAAGCAGATGAAAAACTATTAAAAGAGAATATTGATGCATCTCATTATGATATGCGTTTTGTGAAACCCTTGGATGAAGAATTATTGCATCAAATATTTTCAGAATATAAAAGTATAATAACATTAGAAGACGGTATAATTAAAGGTGGGTTCGGAACTGCCGTAATTGAGTTTATGGTTGAAAACAATTATTCGGCAAAAATTAAACGTTTGGGAATCCCGGATGAATTTATAGAACACGGCACCCAACAAGAATTATATAAATTGTGCGGGTATGATACTGAAAGTATTTATAATGCTGTTAAGGATATGATAAAATAAATGAAACCTAAAAAACAACATAAATTAGATGAACGTTATTTGCGAATGGCAAAGATATGGGCAGAGAACTCTTATTGCAAAAGACGAAAGGTAGGTGCCCTTATTGTGAAAGATAAAATGATAATTTCTGACGGATTTAACGGAACACCGGCAGGTTTTGAAAATGATTGCGAAGAAGATAAGGACACAACCAAACCTTATGTCCTGCATGCTGAGGCAAATGCTATAACTAAAGTTGCAAAATCGCATAACAGCAGTGAAGGATCTACTTTGTACGTTACAACTTCTCCGTGTATGGAATGTTCAAAATTAATTATTCAATCAGGAATAAAAAGAGTTGTTTTTGATGAGAAATACAGAATAACAGACGGTTTAGACCTGTTGGAACGTGCAGGAATTGAATTAAAAAACTTGGAATTAAAATAACTGAAAAATAATGAAGTAAGTAATAATACAATGGAACAAAAAGATAAAGACAAAATTGAAGGGAAATTCAATAATTCAAAAAGGACAATTTATACACCAATAGTAATTGCTTTGGTTCTGATTATCGGGATATTTATCGGAAATATGCTGATACCGCAAAAAAACACAAACTATCATTCAACTTTCAAGCTAAATAAACCAAGTAAAGTTTCTTCAATTTTGAGGCTGATACAAGAGAATTATGTGGATAAGATACCAACTGACAGCATTGAAGAATTGGCTATTCCTATGATTCTTAAATATCTTGACCCGCATTCGACTTATTTCCCCCCAAAATTTAATGAAGAAGAACATGAAAGATTAAGCGGGAATTTTGAAGGAATAGGAGTACAATTTAACATTCAAAATGATACTATTTTGATTATAAATACCATTTCCGGCGGGCCGTCTGAAAAAATAGGAGTGTTGGCAGGCGACAGAATTGTTACCATTAATGATTCGCTTTTTGCGGGTATCGGTATCACAAACGATGATGTTGTTAATAACCTTAAAGGTCCGAAAGGGACGACTGTAAAAATCGGCGTAAAAAGAAAAGGGATTAAAGGTCTGATTGAATTTGAGATTGAAAGAGACAAAATTCCGATTTACAGTGTGGATGTCTCTTATATGTTGACAGATGATATTGGTTATATTAAAATAAGCAGATTTGCCGGCACAACTTATCAAGAATTTATGGAAGCTTCTGGAAAGTTAAAAAAGGAGGGAATGAAGAAGTTAGTTCTTGATTTAAGAGATAACGGCGGAGGATATTTAAATGCAGCGGTTGACATAGTTGATGAGTTTCTGCCTGCTCGAAAAATGATAGTTTATACCGAAGGTGCATTTCGAGATAAATTTGAGTATAAATCAACAGATAATGACTTCTTAATTGATATTAAATTGGTTATTTTAATTAATTCATGGTCTGCATCTGCGAGTGAAATTGTGTCAGGTGCGATACAAGATAATGACAGAGGATTGATAATCGGAAGGAGATCGTTTGGAAAAGGATTGGTTCAAGAAGAATTTACATTTAATGATAATTCCGGAGTGAGAATTACAATTGCAAGGTATTATACGCCTGTTGGAAGATGTATACAAAAGTCATATGAAAACGGAACAGATTCATATTATCAAGATATTTATTACAGAGCTGTTGAAGGACAATTAGCAAATGCAGACAGCATCGGATTTCCGGATTCTTTAAAATATATTACTGAAGGCGGAAAAGTTGTGTACGGAGGCGGCGGAATTATGCCTGATATTTTTGTGCCGGTTGATACAACAGCATATACAGAATATTATCATCAACTTACACATAAAGGGCTTATATACAGATATGCGTTAAGCTATGCTGATAATAACAGAAAAGAACTGCAAGCATTTAAAGATTATAAAGGGATGAATAATTATTTGGAAAAAGAAAATGTATTAAAACAATTTGTCAAATTTGCAATTAATGAAGGTGTTATTAGTACAAAGCAAGATTATACACTCTCAAGGTATGTTATACATACAAGTTTGAAAGCATATATTGCAAGAAATATTATTGATAATGACGGGTATTTTCCTATTATTAAAGATATTGATAATGATGTAAAGAAAGCAATTGAAATCTTAAATGAATAAAGATTAATTTTTAAGATTAATTTTGTTTGAAAATTAAATAATTATTATAACATTTGCATTGAAATAATAATACAATTTAAAAATTTAAACTATGGCTTATTTTATTAATCCTGAAGAATGTACTGCTTGCGGTGCATGTGTGGACGAATGCCCTGTTGAGGCAATATCAGAGGGGGATGATTTTTACACAATTGATGCTGATGAATGTACTGATTGCGGTGCATGTGTAGATGTTTGTCCCGTTGAATGTATCAGCGAAGTAGAATAAATAATTCTTTTTGGTAAAAAAGTCCGATAATGTATTTTATCGGACTTTTTTTGTTTTATTTGAAAATCTTGATGCAAATTAATTATTAGAGGTTGCCATATAATCCAAGAATCTGTTAAAAACCGATTCCTACAACCAAAATGTCATCATTTTGAATGTTTTTGCCTTGCCAAGCATTCAATGTTTTCAGTAACCGACTGCGTTGAATATTAAAGGAAAGATTGCTGATATCTTCTAATAGTAATTTTAAATTCTTTTTCATAAATCTTCTGTCATTTTCACCTCCGAATTGATCTTGAAATCCGTCTGAACAGATATAAATTAAATCTCCTTTTTGTATAGTGAGTTTGTGATTATTGAATTTATCACCGATTTGTATGCCTAATCTTCCTATACCTATTGATTTTTTATCTGCTTTAATTTCTGTTATTTTGTTATTTCGTATTAATATCAGGTCGATTTTTGCTCCGGCATATTCTAATATATTTTCCTCTTTGTCATATGAAATTATTGCTATATCCATTCCGTCTTCAACGTCTTTATCTTCTTCACTGCTTAATTTTGCCTCAATGTTTTTTTGGATATTATCAAGGATTTCGGAAGGTGTGTAAATTTTTTCGTTAAAAACTGCATTATTCAATAAATAATTCCCAATTAAGGACATAAGAGCCCCGGGGACACCATGACCGGTACAATCAGCTACGCTGAAAAGGGATTTTACTTTGTTTTCACCGATATGTAATTTATTTGCCCAATAAAAGTCTCCGCTTAAAATTTCTTTTGACCTGAATAAAATGAATACTTCAGGAAAAAGAGAGTTTATTAATTGTTCTTCAGGCAAATTTGCGGTTTGAGTTATTTTTGCAATATTAACATTATCAGTAATCATTTTATTTTTTTTACTTACTTCTTTAAGAGCATATGATATTTCATTATTAATTGTTAAGATTTCATCTTTTTGTTCTGTCAGCATATCTCTTTGATTTCTGATGTCTTTAGTACGTTTATAGACGATATTTTCTAAGTTATGTTTAAGGTCTTCCAGTTCAGTGAATAAATTATAGTTTTCTGTTAAACCAACAATTTGATCGGAAAGGTTTTTGAATAGTTCTACAATATTTGAGTTAAATGCAGATTTTCTGTCAGTATTTTCAAAATACAATACAGATTTGCATTTATCTGCAATAATTAGAGGAATACAAACCAAAGATTTTAAATCACTGTTAATTGAATTTAACAATTTTTTATAGGGACTTGTATCAGTATTATTTACTATGATTGACTCCTTCTCTGCAATCACTTTATTGATTATAGCATCAGGATATGTCCCGTTTAATTTATTATTATTACTGCGTGGGAAAAAGCCATTGAGTTTGGCTTCATTATTTATAACTGAAAATATATATCCTTTTGTAGCATCTGCTTTTTCATTTAATATTTCAATGGTGTTATTTAAATCTATTGAACGATCATTCAATAACCTACTTTTTATCTCATCAAGATCAGAAGTAAGTTTATTCATTTCTTCTGCTTTTTTATATAAGTTAGAAAAATTAAAGGACAAAATATATGATTGAGAGAAAATGAATATAAACAAACCAAACGGTGTTAAGTATATAGTTTGAATTATATTTGAAACAAATAAAATATCATTAACTGCTGTAAATATTAATATCAGCATACCGGTAAAAGGAATAAGAGCACCTTCTGTTTTTAATATCAAGCTTCTTATTTGTGCATAAATAACATAAATAAAAGAGATAACAGCAATAGCAATAAAGACGAATAAGGTAAATGAGAAGAAAGAAAGTTCAGTAAATAATACTAACAAAGCCATTGCTGAATTTAATCCTGCTAAAATCAAAATAAAAACTTTCTTGATTTCTTCAGAATAAAGTTGATAAAAAAACAAGGCAAAGAATGTTACTCTGAAAAAATTACTTATATAATCTATCCTTTTTAATACGATCCAAGACATATCGGGGAAAATGTATGTAAATAAAACTTCTCCGTTAGTCATTATACTAAATATTTCGCTTATAAGAAGAATACTGAAAAAAAGCAAGGAATAATCTTTTTTGCCGAAAAAGAACAGACCGATATGAAATACTGCCATAATAAGAAGAACTCCGATAATGGATATTTCATAAGTGCCGGCAATTCTGTTTTTTTTAATAATTTGTTTTGGTAATCCTAAAACTATCTCACTGTGAATTCCTCCTTTTCGGTGATGAAAATTACTAACTTGAATTATTAAGGAAAAAGATTCTTTAACAGGGAATATTTTTGCAAGTGTTTTTTGTCCGGCTTGAGATTTTTCTTTACTGCTTCCTACATTACCTACTGATAAAACAAGAGAATCATCTGCAAATATTTTGTATGCAGTTTCAATTCTTTTTAACCTTAAAGCTAAAATTTCAATATTATCAGGTACGGTAAGTTTTAATCTATAAGTTCCGTATCCTATATTCGGTTTTTCAGTATTAATAAAGAATTTATTATCCCATAATGAAGGAACATCTACTATGATTGGTTTTATTGTGTTTCCGTTTTCAAAATCTTTTTCGGTGTACAATTTAGCGGGATAGAATTCCCATTGACCGTTTAATTCTACCGGACCGTTTTGGTCAAAATTATATGTTTTTAAATCAATTTTGCCCGATTGAACAATTGATTGGCTGTATAATAAGTTTACGGAAAATAATAGTGCCGTAAATATTACTGATATTAGTTTATATATATATGTTCGTTTCATTTTTGACACTTCTCTTTGTTCACAATCGTTCAATTTAGGTTAAAATTTAATACCAACAATTAAAATATCATCTGTTTGTTGTTCGTTTCCCTTCCATTCTGATAATGCAATCTCTAATTTTTCTTTTTGAAGCTTCGGTTGATCTTTGTGTATTGATTTAATGAGAGTTTTAAAATTCATTTTCATATATTTTTTTTGGGTTTTTTCTCCGACCTGTTTAATAAACCCGTCTGAAAATAAATAAATCACATCTTCTTTTTTCAAACTTATTCTGCTGTTTGTAAAAAAACGGGTTTTCTTGTAATTTTCAAGAAGTTCAGAATGACCTATTGAAACCAATGTTGCTTTAAATTCTATCATATTATTATCCCTGATAAAAAAAGCGGGATGTTGTGCACCCGAAAAAATAACCTCTCTTTTATCGACATTAAAATAGATTATTGACAAATCATATCCTACTAAATTATTTTCTTTTGAAATTCTGTTTTCAAATTCACTTTGAATTTTATTTAAAATAATTTTTGGAGATTTATTTTTATTATAAATTACCGTTTCATTAATTATTTCATGTCCGATAATTGTCATTAAAGCTCCGGATACACTAATGCCTGTTGAGTCTGCAACAACAAGAATGCTTTCTGTCGGGCTGATTTTTTCAAACCAATAAAAATCGCCGCTTAATACATCTTTGGGCTTCAGCATTATAAAGCTTTCAGAAAAAATGGATTTAATTTCAGACTCAAACGGAAGAAAGGCATTTTGAATTTTTTTCGCATAGTATGTTCCGTCGCTAATTTCTTGGTTTTGTTTTTCTAATTCAACTTTAGTTTTTTCAATTGATAAATTCTGCTTTTCAACTTCTGATCTCAAATCTTTTAACTCTTTATTTCTTGCCTCAATTTCTTTGGTTGCTTGGAGTACTTTTTCTTCCAGTTCTTCATTGAAGGCATTCAGCTTATAATATGATGTAAAATTGTCCATAAATACAGCTATTTGCGGCATTATAGCTTGCAATATTCCAACTGTAATATTTTCAAAATCTGACTTAATACTATAATTTTCAAAATATAATAAACCTTGAACTAAATCGTCTTTGATTAAAGGATATATGAATAAAGCTTTTATTTCTGAATGCTCCAGATATGCATGGTCTTTAGCTTTTACAGCATCTGTTACTATTGTATAAATTTGTTTTCGAGATGAAATGGCTTTTTTAACAGAACGGGCAGAGAAATAAATGTCTTCTTTTCCGGAGAACACATTAACCCTCATATTCGTAGCTTTTCTTTCTTTCTTTATATATTCATTTGTTGCAATCCAATTGTTATCTCTGAATATAAAGATCAAAGACCTGTCAGAATCAATAACTTCTGAAATTGCTTTAAGAGGTTCTTTTAAGTTGTAAGAATTTGCAGAAAATAGTGCATCTTTGACTATTCCTTGAAGTTTAAGGTTTTTTGTTATTTTTTTTATGGATTTGTATGAATATGCATTTTGAACAGAAATTAAATAAGAATGAAGAATAATAAACATAAAAAACCCGAATGTTGTTAATGAAATTGTTTTGATTAAATGAAGTTCTTGTAAAATATCGTTTGCAGCAGCAACAAGCAAGATCAACATTCCTATCAGTGAATATAAGCTGCCGGGTATTTTATTCAACAAGGCTTTTATTTGTCCGAAAACCAGATATATTAAAGTTATACCTGCAAGAATTAAAAATATAAAGAGTGTATTAGTAAAAATTGATGCCGGTGTAACTGCAACAAATAATATCAGAACAATAATTAATATTGTTAAGAAATATGTAAAGATACGATTGAACTGTTTTTCAAAAGAAAAATGTATAAAGAGCAAGAAAAATAACAATCTCAAATAATTTGATATGTAGTTTGTTTTTACAAGAACCTGCCAATTTAAGTCGGGAATAATTTTTATTAATAAAATTTCAGCGGCCGTAGAAGAAAAAATTCCGGTAAAGATTAAAGTTAATGCAAAATATAAGTTTGATTTGTCATTACTTCTGAATACGAACATTCCGAGATGATATGATGCCATAATCATAAGAGCACCAAGGAGAAAAATATTTAAAATTAAAACTCGCCAACCGGCATCAATTATTTTTTCATTATAACCAAAAGTAATATTTTTTTCAATTCCTCCTTTTTTATGATGAAAGTTACTTACTTGAATAATAATTTCTGCTGTAATATTATCTGCTTTGAAAATAATGTCGGAAGAAGACCACCCGGGTTTTGATTCATTTTTATTAAGACCTACTTTCCCGATTGATTTCAGCAATTTGCCGTTGATCCAAATTTTATAAGCAGATTGTATTCTGTTAATATTCAGAGCATATATCTTTCCTTTCTTCAGATTGTTTAAAATAAGTCGATATGTTCCGTACCCTTTACCTGTTGATATTTCTTTTTGTTTCGATTTATTCCAAAGTTCGGGAACATTTATGTAAACAGGATTAGGGACTTTTTCTTTTGTAAAATTTTCCGATAAAAGAAGTTGGTTCGGATAAAACTCCCATTGTCCGTGTAAGGAAATGCCGCTTTTATTCAGATCAAATTTTGAAATATCAACTTTACCTTATTTCACAATTTCTTGAGAAAATAGTGTTGTTGTTACCAACATGCTGATAACAAGTAAAATGTATTGTTTGTTAAAAATTTTTTTCATGGTATTAAAAGAGGCACTAATATAGAAACAAATTTTTTAATATCTAAAATTTTTTGATAAATTAAGAGAATCGGTGCTTGTTTTTTACTTTGCAGGTCTGTTGTATTGTTATTTTTTCTTTACTATTGTCAAGTTTTTAATAAAAAAGAGCATGGATACAGTGCGTTGTTTTATTTTTCAAGCAGTTTAAAAAGGTGCAAAGCAACTAATTCTGCAAAATGTACAAAATCTATCTTGCTTATTTCTACCTAATTATAGAAAGTTGCTATGCACCTTTTAGATGAATTTTCACCTTTTTTAATCGAACTCATTAATCCAACCACAATCAAGTTTTCGAACAATAAACATTTGATCAAGATCATATTTATCTGCCGGTTTTATAAAAGAACTTTCAGGGTCAGCTGCATCTAATAAGATTTTTTCGTTATCTGTTTCAATATATGCAATAACGGTAACAAATTGCTTTACTTGGGGTATGTTTTTATCAACGGGATTATTTTTGTAGGTATTTACTAATATTGGATGAGTTTCAATTTTAGCTTTTTTTAATAAATGCATTAAAATAAAATTTATTTCGCTGCTTGTACCTTCTCCTTTTTTAAAAATATTACCGACATTATTCAGTTTTACTCTTGCACCTGCTTTACTGTAAAGTGATTTAAAAACATTATCCGATACATTGGCATAAAGATCGTATTGTCCGTTCCATTTCATGTTTTTTTTAACAAAATTATATATTGCTTCTGCTTTTTCTTTTTCATTTTGCGAATTATTAGTAATGTTTTGAAGAATTGAGTCGCAATCCCAAAATTTTATCAATGCCAAGCCGAATTTATCATCTTCGAGAAGATTCTTATTAAGCTCATCCCAATCAGGTAAATAATATATAAAGTATGAAGGCGGATAAGTAAGCATTTTTCTTTGGCTCGGTGTTCTTCTGTCATAATCATCCCATGTAGTTATCATTAATGCTTTTGTCAGTTTTTGCCATGCATAATCTGCAGGTTCTGTAATTGCTTGTTTCAAGTGTATATTAATTCTTTCGGCTTTATGCAGGTCAGTTAATATCGGCATATTATAGTTTACAAATATGTATTCTTTGCCGGAAAGGTCAATTATAGTACTATATGTTCTGTTACCGTATTTAAATCTGTAATTCAGAATTTTATCATAAAATGTTGA
>JAUVIG010000520.1 GCA_030592825.1 Chlorobiota bacterium
TGGATTTAAAAAATCCGATTATTATTGGAAGTTCGGGATTAACAGATTCTGTAAGAAAAATTATAAATTTGGAAAATGCCGGAGCGGGTGCTGTAGTCATTAAATCTCTGTTTGAAGAGCAGATTCTTGCGGAAATGGGTAAAAGTCAAAATTTAGATTATCACGACTATCCCGAAGCCCATGATTATGCTCGTTATTATACAAAAGAAAAAAACACCAACGATTATTTGGATTTAATTAAAGGAGCAAAAAAATCTGTTGAAATTCCGGTAATTGCAAGTATAAATTGTGTAAACAGTAAAGAGTGGACTTCATTTGCAGAAAAAATTGAAACCGCAGGAGCAGATGCACTTGAAATAAATGTTTCAATGTTGCCTTCGAATATCGAACTGAACAGCAATCAAAACGAGCAAATATATTTTGATATTATATCTGAAGTAAGAAAAAGCATTAAAATCCCTGTTGCTCTGAAAATGAGTTATTATTCAGCCGGATTAGCTCAATTAATTCAAAAATTGAGTTGGACAAAAAATACAGATGCCTTTGTGTTATTTAACCGATATTACAGTCCGGATATTGATTTAGATAAAATGAAAATTGTGTCTTCAAATGTATTTAGTACTCCGGAAGAAATTTCCGTTTCTTTAAGGTGGATAGCTTTATTAAGTAACAAAATACAATTACCTTTAATTGCAACAACAGGAATTCATAACAGCGAAGGAGTAGTAAAACAAATACTTGCAGGAGCACAAGCCGTCCAAATTGTTTCAACTGTTTATAAAAACGGAGACGAATACATTGGCGAAATAATCAGAGGATTAGAAGATTGGATGAATAAAAATAATCATAAAACTTTAGCTGATTTCAGAGGATTATTGAGTTACGATAAAGCAAAGGGCGGTGCTGCATTTGAACGAGTACAATTTATGAAATATTTTTCTAATATTAAATAATAAATAAGTACTGCATAATAAAAATTAATATGATAGTTTTTTTTAAAGTATTTGAATCAATCGTAATATTATTTGGAATAGGAATTATTGGTTTTACAATTATATCAAGAAAAATTGTTCCGATAAAAATACTTGATGTTCTTTCTCCCTTAATTCTCGATATTGCCTTGCCTTGTCTGATTTTTACAAATATTATTTATCGTTTCGAGCCGCAAAATTTTCCTGCATGGTGGACTCTGCCCCTTTGGTGGATTGGATTTACTGTTGTAACAATATTGTTGACATTTATTGGAATGGTGCTGATAAAAAAGAAATACAGGCCGGAATTTGGTATTAGCTTATTATATCCTAACGCTATTTTCGTTCCAATGGTAATTATTCAAAATCTTTTTGGTGATAATTCATCTTTATTGGTAGAACTATTTATAATTACACTGATTTTCCCTGTTTTTATGTTTAATACCTATCACCTGTTTTTTCATACTAAAGAGTCTTCAAAGAACAAATTTAATTGGAGTAAATTTTTTAATCCGATTCTGATAGTTACAGTTCTTGCTATTGCAATTCGACTGTTGGGTGTTTCTGAAAGTGTTCCGAATGCAGTTCTTTCAATAACAAAAATTTTGGGGAATACTGCTTTACCATTAATTCTGCTTTTAATTGGCGGAAACGTTTATGTTGATTTTCAAAAAAGAGGAAAAATCCAACTTAATTCGATATTATTATTTGTAGCACTAAAGAATTTCCTTTTCCCCGGTGTTGTTCTTTTATTGCTGATAATTATAAAACCGGCGTTTTCTACAGCATTTTTAATTTTTCTTCTCAGTGTAGTGCCGCCAATTACAGCTGTTCCGATTTTAACAAATAAGGCAGGAGGAGATGCTTCTTTAACAAATCAATTTTTAATATCAAGTTTTTTAGTATCTGTTATTTCAATACCTATAGGAATGTTGGTATTTGAAAATTTTTTCTCATTAAATTAAAATAATATGAAATCATTAAAAAAAAATAACAATATTATTATAACAGAATAAAAAAACCGGCAGAACATGCACGGCAAATATTAGAAAAGTATTGAATGGAAAATTTATGTGGAACATACAATATTATTAAAACCGATATTCAAAACAGAATATCAGAGTTCAAATCTGTATGGATTCATGCTGATGAAAAAAAATTATTTCAAGAACTTGCTTTTTGTCTTCTCACTCCACAATCGAAAGCAAAAAATGCTTGGAAATCAATAATAATTTTGACAAAAAATCAAAAGATTTATGAAGCAGAAGCCAATGCTATTGCAGAAGATTTGAATTTAGTGAGGTTTAGAAACAACAAATCTCGCTACATTGTAGAGGCTCGTAAAAAGTTTTTAAATAATTCCAAAGGAATCAGAGAAACATTGAATGAACAGAAATCAATATTTGAAAAAAGAGATTGGCTCAATAAAAATATAAAAGGTTTAGGATTAAAAGAATCAAGTCATTTTCTGCGAAATATTGGATTTGTCGAAGATATTACAATTTTAGACAGGCATATTCTTAAAAATTTAAAAAAATACAATGTCATTGATGAGATTCCTAAAGCTGTTTCAGAAAAAAAATATTACGAAATTGAAAAAAAGATGAAGAACTTTGCAAAAAAAATCAAAATTCCTCTTGAGCATCTTGATTTAATTTTTTGGTATAATGAAGCTAATACTATTTTTAAATAAAAATTTTATCAAATAATATGAAAATAGCACCAACATGAATATCATAAAAAAAATATTCAGATTTTATATTGACGGCTTTAGAAATATTGATAAATACGGAATTAAATTATGGATAATTATTGCAATCAAGCTTTTTGTCATGTTTGTAATACTGAAAGTCTTTTTCTTTCCTGATTTTTTGAACTCAAAATTCGATACAGAAAAAGAAAAGGGAGATTATGTAATAGAAACATTAACTAATTCTACTTTATGAAGTTAAAAAAACACATAAAACATTTGGCAACTATAATATAAATTGTTAATTTAGAGGCAGTTAAATTTATTATTCACGACTGATTTTATTTGGGTTAACTTTCAAATGAA
>JAUVIG010000287.1 GCA_030592825.1 Chlorobiota bacterium
AAGCAAAGCAATTTTTTTTTTCGGTGTTGTTAATAAGTGAGACCAAACAGGTAAATTGTCAATAATAACGGCAGACAAATCACCGTAATATAATTCATTATCAAAACTGCTGATTTGTTGACTTCCGCCAATAACCAAAGATTTACTTTTTACCAGTTGTGTATCATTAAACTGATCTGCATACAACCCTATTAAATCTTTCCCCCCTCTGAAATGACATAACTCAAGTGATTCTTTACTTACCGGAATAAACTTACTTTTTGAACTCGTAGTTCCTGACGAAATCGCAAACCATTTTATAGGGGTATTCCATAAGACATTTTTTTCTCCTTTTCTTATTCTGTCAATATATGGTTTTATTTCTTCATAATTTCTGACAGGTACAAATTCCTGAAATTTTCTGAATCCGGAATCTTTTGCAATTTCTTCAAAATGATGTTCTTTGCCGAATATTGTATTTTTTGCTGAATTAATAAGCTCAATAAAAGTCGCTCTTTGAACCTCTTCAGGCTTGTTCCTGAAATATTCAATCTGCTGCAAACGCTTTTGCGTTACCTTTGAAACGATCTTATTAATTATTTTCATGGTTTTTCAGCAAATTATAATTGTAATTTTACTTTCTTTGTATATCAGTATAAATTTCTGTCAAAGATAAAAATTTTGCTGATTTGTTTAATTGTTTAGCTAAATAATTTTCAAATGACGAGACTTTGTTTTTATTGTATTGTTTTGCTGCTGTTAAGTCAAGTATCAATTTCTCAAAATGTCAGATTCGGTATAAAAGGCGGAGTAAATTTAAGTGATTTATACGGACCCGATGATCCTGCTGCTCTTGATAAAGATTACGGTTATAACGGTGGTTTTTATATTGATTCAAGAATCGGAGAATATCTTTCTTCAATTTTTGAAATAGATTATTCTCGATACAATTTTCACTTTTCGGAAAGCGTACCTTTAGTCGAAAAAAGTATTCTTACAGTTAAAGAAAAAAATGATTACATCAGTATTCCTGCGATGTTAAGATATAAAAAGGGGCATGAATTCTTATTCTTCTATATAAATGCAGGCGGACAACTACAATTTTTAATTAATAACAGCAGAGAAACCACATTACATATTAACAATTTATTAGTTGACTCCGATTACTATTACGGGTATAAACACAATTGGTATGACTATGGTTTTATAGGAGGTGTAGGTATTCAATTTAAACCTGTTAATATTGACTTAAGATATTACGTCAGCACAAGAAGTTTATATTCAAAAAATGACTCAAGAGAAATGAGATATAAGATTTTAAGCTTAGAAATAGGCTTTCAATTTAATTATATAGATGCAAGTCCATACGGACGTAAAACAGGATGGAAAGGGTTTAAATATAAAATTCAGCATTTATTTAAGTGATAAAATGCAACTTTTTTACTAATTTGCATCACTTTATAAATTTATTATTATTATTAATTTTAAAATAAAATATGAAAAAAGTTTTATCAAGTTTATTTTTTGCTTTCATAGGTATTACATTGGTTGCACAAACAATCGTAAGTACTTCCCCTGAAAACAAAAATGTAATACTGGAAGAGTTTACAGGAATCCATTGTGGTTATTGTCCTCAAGGACATGCTATTGCACAAAGTATACAAGATGCTAATCCTAATGATGTATTTTTGATAAATATTCATCAGGGAGGTTATGCTACTCCGGGGACCGGTGAACCGGATTTCAGAACAGATTTTGGTGATGCTATTGCCGGACAGTCCGGTTTAACAGGTTATCCTGCAGGTACAGTAAATCGCCATATTTTTCCCGGTCATCAACAAGGTTCCGGAACTGCTCAAAGCAGAGGAAGTTGGTCTACAACATCTAATCAAATATTAGGTGAGGGTTCATATGTTAATGTTGGTGTAGAAGCAGAAATTGATGTTTCAAACAGAGAGCTGACTGTTCATGTAGAAGTATATTATACCGAAAACAGCCCGGAAAGTACAAACTTACTTAATGTTGCAATACTGCAAAATAATACATTAGGCCCTCAATCAGGTGGAGGAGCAGGTGACGAATATGTTCATATGCATAGACTTGTACATTTAATTACAGGACAATGGGGAGAAGATATCTCGACCACAACTACCGGAACTTTTGTTGACAGAACATACAATTATACTATTCCTGCAGATTACAGAGATGTACCTGCAGAATTAGCAGATATTGAAATTGTTGCTTTTGTAACAGAAACACATCAAGAAGTTAGCAGTGGATATGGGTGTTACCCCACTTATACCGGGTTCACTTATAGCAATGACGCTTCAGTTGAAGAGGTTATTCTACCTGATGAAGCATGTTCTCCTTTACATCCGTCTGTTATAATTAGAAATGAAGGTGGAGATGATATTACATCTTTAGAAATTGAATACAGTATTAATGGTGGAAGCACACAAACATATAATTGGAACGGAACGATAACTCCTTTAAAAACAGAAACAATTGATTTGGATGAAATTGTATTTACACCTACAGGTACAAATACTTTTAATGTTTCAATTAATTCAGATGAAAATAATTCAAATAATTCAAATTCAGCAAATTTTGATGATGCACCTGAAGGAACAAATGTTGTTAATATGGAGCTACATACTGACGCTTACGGAGATGAGTGCACATGGGATGTAAAAAATTCTTCCGGTACTGTTTTATATTCCGGAGGACCTTATCCGAATAATCAAACATTTAACGAAATATTTGTTTTTGATTTAGATTGTCATACATTCAATATATATGATTCATACGGTGACGGAGGAGGAGCTATTACTCTTGAAGATTCTGAAGGAACAGTATTATATTATACAAACGGCACATACGGTTCTGGAGAATCTCAACAATTTAGTTCTGCATCTATTGCTATAGGAGAAGTTACTTTTAATCCTGCTGACGGAGCAACAGATGTTGATTACGAAACTGATATATTTGTTACTTTCAACCAACCAATGAGAAATCTTGATGATACAGAAATTACAAATGCAGATATTCCTAATTTTCTAACTTTATCAGATCTTTCAAAAGCAAATATTTCATTTACAGCATCAATCAATGATGAAAAAACTGAAATTACAATTACTCCTGACACATATTTACCGGAGTTGGAAGATATTACTGTTTCTGTTGCAGAAAATGAAATTGAAACTACATTAGGTGATGCATTAGCTGCAGCATCTGCTACATTTACAACTGCTGCTTATCCTGAGGCAAATGTTACATTTGATCCTGCAGACGGTACTAATAATGTAGGTGTAAATAAAACCATTACATTAACATTTGATGATGCAATGAGAAAATCGGATGATTCTGAAATCACTGACAGAGATATCAGCACTTTTGTTACTTTAACTGATCTATCAAAAGGAGATATTGCTTATACCGGTACTATTAATGCCGGAAAAACTGAAATTACAATTAATCCTGATGAAAGCTTACCCGAATTAACAGCAATAACTGTTACAATATTAGGTAATGAAATTGAAAACGGATATGATAAATCATTAGATGAAAGTTCTGCAACATTTACAACAAAAGATGTTGTAGGTATTTCAGAACTTTTTGCAGAAATAAATATTTATCCTAATCCTGCAAAAAATGTTGTATTTATTTCAAATGCAAAAAATTCAACTGTTACTGTAACGGATATGTATGGGAAATCTGTCTTAAACCATGTTGTAAGTTTTGATTCTGAAGAAATTGATATCAACAATTTAACTTCCGGTTTATACATTGTGAAAATTGAATTAAACGGTTATAAGTCAGAAAGAAAATTGATAATAGTAAAATAATTAATATACATTTAAACAAAATACCCGATAACCTCGGGTATTTTTCATAATTAAGTATATAAGCTATATTTGCAATAAATTCAAATTAAATTATCATGAAAAATGTTTTTTATTTAGTGCTAATACTAATTCTGTCAAATATTACCACATTAAATGCACAGGTACCTATAAGTTTAACTTACGGCGGAAATGATGTTACTAATTCCGAAATCCTTCTTGAAAGAGAAGTTGAAATGCATATCCATGTAACAAATAACGGAGCATCAGATATGGATATTATTGTTGAAGTAACTGATGTAAATATCCCGAGTAAAGAACCTGTGATGTTAGTATGCTGGGGAAGCTGTTTCCCGGTTACCGGTCCCATCGTTCTCGGTACAGTTAATGTAAAAGCCGGAGAAACGAATACAACTGATTTTCATATAACATACAATTCCGACGGTAATACAGGACCGGCAGATATTTTTTTCCATGTTTATGAAGACGGCGGCTCCGGGGGTTATATAACATTTGGTTTAGACACTGAATATACCGGAGTAAATGATATAGATAAAAAAGAATATATCTCAATATACCCAAACCCTGCAACTACTTTTTTTAACATTAAAGTTTCTGAAGAATTATCTGACAGCAAAATAATAATTACTAATATTATCGGTAAACTAATTAAGACAATTAATGTGCAAAGATCAGATAATCGTTTCTCTGCCGGTGAATTATTAAAAGGTATATATTTCGTCTCGTTAATTAAGGATAAAAAAGTATTAACAACAAAAAAACTTATTGTAAACTAATAAGGTAATCATTCCTTTTAAAATTATTGATATGTAACCTTTGAAAATTAAATATGTAAACACATGAAAAAAATTTCATTAATATTAACATTAAATCTTTTAATAACCGGAATTATAATCTCTCAGGAACATTCAAATAATTTGCCTTCTGTTGATATTAAAACATTAACAGGAGAAACTTTTAACACCGGCGATATTTCAAATGACGGTCCTGTCTTTATAAGCTTCTGGGCAACATGGTGCAAGCCCTGTATTAAAGAACTCATTGCCGTTGATGAAAACTATATAGATTGGCAAGAAGAAACCGGCCTTAAAGTATATGCAATTTCAATTGACGATACTAAAAGCACAAGCAGAGTTGCACCGTTTGTAAACGGCAGAGCATGGGAATTTGAAGTCCTTTTGGATGTAAACAGTGATTTCAAACGTGCTATGAACGTTATCAATGTACCTCATTCATTTATACTTGATAAAGACGGCAATGTAGTTTGGCAACATACCTCCTACTCTCCGGGTGATGAAGATGAAATTTATAAGGTCATAAAAAAATTGGCTGCAGGAAAGGAAATTAACCACTAAATATGGCAACCTCTATTAATTAATTTCTTTCAAGAAACAAATATAATGAACAAGATGCAAGGCATAAATTTTTTGGAATAGCCGTAGTTATTGCAAAAAATTTTAACGCAGTCAGATTGTTTATTATATTTGT
>JAUVIG010000549.1 GCA_030592825.1 Chlorobiota bacterium
AGGAGTATTTGAAGGAGTTAAGAACAGAAGTTCTTTTATGTTGGCAAAAATGTCTTCAAAGGGTAACTTAATGAATGATGCCTATACAAGAAATGTATTCAGTATCGGGGAAAAATATGCTGATGTTGTATCAGGTTATATATGTCATGCAAATAGTAAA
Organism: Chlorobiota bacterium; assembly: GCA_030592825.1. GTDB lineage: Bacteria > Bacteroidota > Bacteroidia > Bacteroidales > JAADGE01 > JAADGE01. Next base: position 161 of record JAUVIG010000549.1, read on the forward strand.
AAAGAATTAAGACGATTGAAAAACAAGATACCAAACGGTCAATTATTGTTAATGCCGGGTGTAAAATTAGAAGCAGGAAGTGATGAAACAGGCCAACAATACACAACTGTTGAAGATGCCATGGAAGGCGGGGCAGATTGTATTATTGTTGGCAGAGGGATTATTGAAAGTGATAGTCCCGGAGAAGTTGCGAAGGAATATAAAGAGAGGGCTTGGAGGGTGTATGATGTTTAGAAACCGGGACGCAGATTATTATGATCTTTATGATAATTTAAAATTTTTGCGTAGCGAAGCTACAAACAAATTGTTACATTGTTTAATTGTTACATTGTTGTTTTTTACAATTTAACAATGCAATGAAACAATTTAACAGCTTAAAAAAAAGTAAATAACAAAATTATAGACAACATGTTTGTTTATAATTTTAAATAATGGCATAATAAATCTTAACAATCATAAAAATCAGCGTCCAATTATTTCAATAAATTATCAAACAAACAACAAAACAACACGATATGAAAAACCTAATTTCAATGCGAGATGTCAGTAGTGAAGACATTCTTAAACTAATTAATTTGGCAGTGAAGATTGAAAAAAAAGAAGTTAATGTTGATTTTACAGGAAAATTGGCAGCATTGCTGTTTTTTGAACCGTCAACTCGCACGCACTTTTCTTTTGAAACTGCCGTAAAAAAACTTGGAGGAAATACTTTCTCAATGTCCGGAACAAGTTCTACATCAGTTAAGAAAGGCGAAACTTTATCAGATACTCTTATGACAATCAGCATGTATGCAGATATTATAGTGATGAGACATGTAATTGAAGGTGCTGCTCGATTTGCTGCCGAAACCGTTGATATTCCTGTTATAAATGCCGGTGACGGAACCAATCAACATCCTACACAAGCCATGCTTGACCTTTATTCCATTCAAAAAACACAAGGCAGTTTGAAAAATCTTACTATCGGGATGGTAGGTGATTTAAGATTGGGAAGGACGGTACATTCATTATCACAAGCTTTATCTGATTTTAATCCGAAGTTTTATTTTGCATCACCAAGTCACCTGCAGATGCCTAATTATATCAAAGATGATTTGGATAAAAAAGGTATTGTATATCATGAAATTGAAGATATAAAAGAAGTTATGCACGAACTTGATATTATGTATGTTACACGAATTCAAAAAGAACGTTTTGCTGTTTTGGAAGATTACGAGAAAGTGAAAGATTCATATATAATAACAAAGAAATTATTGGAAGATGTAAAAGATAACTTTAAGGTATTGCATCCGTTGCCGCGTGTAAATGAGATCACTAAAGATGTTGATGATACCGAATATGCTTATTATTTTCAACAAGCAAGAAACGGTGTTTTTATGAGACAGGCTATTATTACAAGTCTGTTAAACCTAAAATATTAGTTTCAGTTTTGTAGGGGGTTTAAATCAGATAGAATTTAATCTTGTATCGTAAAACATTAAACAAATAAACATTAAACAACTAAACAATCTTCAAAATGAACAAAGAAAAATTAAAAGTCGATCCTATAAAAAACGGAACAGTAATAGACCATATAACAGCCGGGAAGGCTTTACAAGTTGCAGACATTCTTAATATAGGCAATTCAAAAAGAGAGATTATGATTGGTGTTAATCTCACAAGCCGGAAAATGGGGAAGAAAGATATTATTAAGATTGAAGATCGAGAGTTGTCTAAAGAAGAAGCAAACAGCATTGCTCTTATTTCACCTACTGCAACCCTTATCATTATTAATGATTATGAAGTTGTAAAGAAATTCGGTATTGACATTCCCAAAGAAATTAATCAGCATATTATTTGTCCGAATTCAAATTGTATAACAAATATTGAACAAGTAAAAACACGCTTTGAATTTGCCGGAAAAGACCCGATAGAAGTCAGATGTTCGTATTGTGAAAAGAAATATTTTATTGATGAGGTGAAGTTTAGTTTTTGAGGTTATACCATTATTTGACCGGAAGTACCTTATTTTAAATATAGTTATCTAACTGGTTTTAATGATTAAATGCGATAATGATTGAATGCTTAAATAATAAAAATAAACAGTAGAGCTAATGATACCAAATTATGATTTGATATTTCCTGTTTGCTACTTACACACCGGAAATATTTGATTGAATTTAGGAAATGAAATTAATAATCTAAATTTTATGACAAAAGAGAATGCAATAAAATTATTCCAAGACCAACAAGTAAGAGTTCATTGGAATGATGAACAAGAAAAGTGGCATTTTTCTATTATTGATGTTATCGGTGTTTTGACCGGCAGTAATAATCCAAGAAAGTATTGGAGTGTTCTTAAAACCCGATTAAAAAAGGAAGGAAGTGAAGTGGCTACAAATTGTAGCCGTTTGAAATTGTTAGCTGCTGACGGAAAAATAAATTGGAATGATTATGATTTGATATTTCCTGTTTGGGATTTATGCACCAGGAATATTTGATTGAATTTAGGAAATGAAATTAATAAGAGTTACTTTAACATATATGTTAGTTGTCATTATAAAGAATGAAGTTGCATAATAAGATTTAGAATTTAATTATTAATGCGAATTAAGGTTTAAAATTAAATAAATGCAGCTGTTAGTCTGCCAAATATATGAACAAGGAGTCCTTTCGTAGAACGGACTTTAAATGCTCTTTGAATTTCTGTTTTTTGAAT
>JAUVIG010000641.1 GCA_030592825.1 Chlorobiota bacterium
ATGGCAAATATCAACAGACGGCACTAATTGGACAGATATTGATAATGCAATTTCAGACACATTAGGTATAAATCCTGCAATATCAACTTATTACCGTTCTATTATTATCGAAGGCACTTGTGAGTCATTAATAACAGAAAATATCTTTGCCGAAGTGGATAATTCAGTAATTATTTCTGAAAATGTATTTATAATAGATACATTAGACTGGCAAACAAATTTCATAAGCATGTCGGAAGACAGTACAATTTTCACTTTCAATACAAATGTTAATGCAGGAAATTTGCTTGAAACAGATGATATTTTTATTTCGGCAATGGACGAAGGATATTTAAGAAAAATTACAAATGCTGCAATAAACGGTAATGAAGTAAGTCTTCAAACTACGCAGGCAAATATGGAAGATGTTTTTGTTATCGCAAATATTGATTTTAATATTGATTTATCACAACAGAAATCAACAAACTTAAAAGAAACAAAAATAAATTATATTGCAGACGGAGTAAAAATAAAAGAAGACGGGTTTTCTTATGATTTCTCAAATACTGTCATTTATCAACAAGGAGCTTTAACATTCTCAATAAAAACCGGTTCTGTAACATTTAATCCTAATTATTATTTTGATATTGATTTTGACAATGCTACACTTACCAAACTTGAATTTCTGACAGAAAATACGAATTTGAATATTGACTGTAATTTTTTATTAAATGCAAGCGGAAGTATAAATTTTGCAGACTATAGTAAAACACTTGTAGATTACAATAAGAAATTTTTATTTTTTGTTGGATTTGTCCCGGTTGTAGTTGTAGTAAATACCAAGTTAGTTGCAAAATTAAATGCAAATTTAGATGCTGAGTTTAACGCAGAAACAGGATTTACAAATAATTATACACTTACACTTGGAGTCAATTATGAAAACGAAACATGGACAGGCATTTCTGATTTTAGTTCAAGTTTTGTTGCTAAGCCGTTAGATATGAGCGGAACAGTAAATTTGAATCAAAAACTAATAATCACTCCCGAAGTAAGTATAAAATTTTACGGAATAGCCGGACCTTATTGCATACCTGAAATGAATGAAACATTTAATGCCACAATCGCCTCACCTTCACTTGACTGGGACGCAGAATTAGGAGTTGGATTAGATGTAAAATTAGGAGCAGATATTGAGATTTTCGGCGACACACTTGTCGATTATTCAAAAACATATAGTTTTTCTAATACTATTTGGAATGCACCTGAAAATATCGTAATAGAATCAGGAAACGAACAAACCGGACTGCAAGGAGAAGAATTAGCAGAACCGATAAAAGTTAAAATAACAGATAATCTTGATTACTCAAGACAATATGTTCAAGTTTATTTTGAAGTAACGCAAGGTGGCGGAACAGTTGATTATGAGAGTGTAATGACAGATGAAAATGGTTTTGCAGAAGTTTTGTGGACATTAGGAGATGAAGCGGGAGAACATAAATTAGATGTAAAAGTAAAAAAAGCTGATGGTTCTGAAATATCAAATTCGCCGGTAACATTTACAGCAACAGCTGTTGAACCATACAGTATAGAAATATATTCCGGCAACAACCAAACCGGCCCACTTGGAGAACTGTTGGGCGAACCGATAGAAGTATTAGTAAAGGACAGTGTCGGAAATCCTTTTGAAAATGCTGTTGTTAATTTTTCAGTTACAGAAGGCTCTGTTTCTGCAACAGAAGCAATAACTGATGTAAACGGTATTGCAAGTGTTACATGGACATTGGGCACCAATGAAAATGAACAAACATTAGAAGTAACTGCTTTTAAAAATGATGAAATTACTCATTTGCAAGGTTCGCCTTTATCGTTTACAGCTACTTGCGATTGTTCAACATATATGATTGGAGGATACGAAGCTGTTGATATTGGAGCACAAACTTGGATGACACAAAATATGGCTGAACCCTCGGGAACTTATGTCGTTTCTGATATCGTTTGGCTTAATTTACATGACCCTTCTGATTATAAT
>JAUVIG010000373.1 GCA_030592825.1 Chlorobiota bacterium
ATGAAAAAAATTATCTATTTAGCCGGTTTAGGTCATTCCGGATCAACAATTTTGGACATGTGCTTGGGAGCACATTCTAAAATAGTTGGCTTAGGTGAAATTTATCCTGTTTTAACCAAAGTCGATAAAACCCGATTATTTAATAATTCTACTTGTTCGTGCGGGAAAAAAGGAATAGATTGTGATTTTTGGGGAGATGCAAAAGCACTAACAAAAACAAATAAAACTACTGAAGAAAAGTATCTTGATCTTATTTCATACTTTACAGATAAATATGGTGAAGATGTCATTTTATTAGATTCTTCTAAAAATACTTATCCGTATTTAAACCTTCTTAAAGAAAAATTTGAATTAAAAGTTATTTTTTTAACAAGAGATTACAGAAGTTGGATTTATTCCAGATTCTCAAGAACAGGAAAACCAATGTTTTATTTGGGTTACAGATGGTTGTTTGAAAATATTAAATTGTTGAAAATATTAAAAAAAAGAAAGATTCCATATTTTAAAGTTGGCTATGAGGAGTTTGCTCTTTATCCTGATCTTATTTTAAGGAAAATTTGTGTGTTTCTTAAATTGCCTTTTGAAGAAACAATCTTAAGCCCGAAAAATACTAAAAGTCATATAATTAGCGGTAACATTGCAAGAACAGATAAACTAAAAAAATCTGCTGTTTTATATGATGCAAAATGGTTTATATCAAAAAGGATAATGTTTATTGCTCCATTTTTTTGGTTTTTTTCATCATTCAACAATAAGTATGTATATTCAAATGTAAAAAAAGGGGAAACCGTTGCTTTCGGGAAAAAAACGGAAGATTTTTATCTTTTCGGAGATAAAAGAAAAGAAGATCATATTAATAAATTTGATAATTAATTACAATGTCTTTAAATATTATATATATAAAACATAAAGATGTAAACAAAGAAAAATGGAACAAATGTATTGATATTTCAAAAAATCGAATTGTTTATGCACTCACTTGGTATCTGGACAGAATTAGTCCGAATTGGGATGCATTAATCGAAGGGGATTATGAATCTGTAATGCCGATAATTCACAGAAGAAAATATTTTACAAATTATATTTACAACCCTTTCTTCACAGCTAAATTAGGTATTTTTTCAAAAAAAAACATTGATAATTACCTTGTTAATAGATTTTTCAGAGCTATTCCAAAAAAATTCAAATTAATAGATATAAAACTAAACTCGTACCAAAACTTTAGCGTTCCCAATTTTAAAACTCAAATTAATACAACTTATGAATTGTATTTAAACAAGTCTTATGAAGAAATTGCTGAAACATTCTCAAAAAATCATAAAAAAAATATTGTTAAAGGATACAATTCAAATATTACAATAAAAAAAGAAAATGATGTTTCTGAATTAATCCTTCTTAAAAAAAACCAAATGTTGAATCTGAAAAACAGTCAATTTAAAAACATCCATTTCTTCAGACTTTCAAATATCTTAAATTATGCTTTAAACAAAGGTTATTGTATTGTATATAATGCTTACGACACAAATGATAATATATGCGCTTCTGCTGTTTTCTTAACAAAATATAACAGAGCCGTTAAATATACAGCAACAAATGATATTGGTAAGAAAAACCGAGCCGGCTATTTATTAATAGATACTTTTATAAAAGATATGTCCGGATCAAATTTGATATTAGACTTTGCCGGTTCAAATATTAAAGGAATTGCAAATTTTAATGCCGGTTTCGGAAGCGCAAAATATACCTATCAAAATATATCGGCAAATAATCTTGGGGTTCCTCTTAAATTATTAAAACGATAAAACATTACTAAATCCTGACAACCAAAATCGCCCCACCTAATTTTATCTTATCTTTTGACCTTAATTTGTGTTTTTTGATTTTTTTCTGATTCAATAATACTCCGTTAGTACTGCCAATATCTTGTATCATATACTCATCCCCTTCTTTATTAATCACAGCATGTGATCCGGAAACAGTTCTGTCAGGAATAATAATATCATTATCGGAACTTCTGCCAATTCTTATTATATGTTTTTCAAAGAACCAGGTCTTATTAAATCCTCTTGTCTTTACGTTAATTTCAATTGGTTTTGGAGGATCTTTTGTTATAACGACTTTTTCTTTAATCCCGCTGATTGATGATACATAATTTTTCCTTTTTCTTTTCTTTCTTAAAAAAATAAAAAGGTGTATAAAAAATAATGCTGCTGATAAAATAATTAAAATCCTTTCTCTTAAACTAAGCATATATTTTTGAGGCTTTGTAAAAATATATTGCCTTGATTGATCTTTATATCTTATTTTAAAAAAATTCTTGTCTCTCGTTTGACCGGTTTCAAATATTATACTGTATAATTCTGATTTTGTCTCATTTATTTGCAAAGCTATATCTTCTAAATATAAATTCATATATTTTTCAATCTCATTTTGATTAGAAATAGTGAAAATACCTCCGGTTTCAGTACAAATATTTATTAGTTCATTCTGCGAAGATTCTCTTATATCTTTTGTTAATAATACATATACAGGAATAGTAGGGCCTTTTAAAATGTTTGAGCAAGGCTCCGGTTTTAATTTTAAATCATTCGTTAAAAAAATTATTCCTTTGTTGGCAAACGCTTCTTGTTTTGAAAACATATTTTGCTCAATTGATTCAGTTGTTTTAATGTTTTTCCGATTCACATCATAACATATATCGTCCAAGATTTTTTGTTCTAAAGCATTAATGAAAAAAGAATGATTATTAGTGAATTCCGGGCTGACATAGTGAATAACATTATTACTTGTATCTTCGTCTAATATAACTGCTAAATTCATCTTATCGGTTTCTGTCAATGTTCTTATCGCCTTAATTAAAGCAATTTGAAAGTTTTCTTCGGGATTTTCTTCGGTTACAAATAATATTGAACGTTCTTTTCTGTAATCTTTCAACAGAATTGTATCACTAATAAAATCAACTTTTTTATTATTCTCGTAAACAGAAAATTCTTTTGGGTCTGTGCTTTTATTAGTCCTGACATACAATTCAATATACGGATAGTCTGAATTATCAATTTTTACAACTTTAAAATCATCTTGAGCATTTAAATAAGAACTTATAAATAGAAATAATAGTAATATGAAAGTAGTATGTTTCAAATTTAAAATATTAAATTGTTATTTATAAAAAATAAAAAATTTCTTTTTGCTCCTAAACACCTGATAATTAGCAATCTTCAAGCCTTATTTAAAAAAGAACATAACAAAATTAAAAAAAAAAATCTAAAAATCCTTGACTTTTAATTTTTCTTGTTATATCTTTGACCAAACGTTCAGTCAAAAAACAAGAATAAAATGTCGCCAAGAACAGAAGAACAATTTGAAGAAATAAGAACAGCCAAAAAAGAGCTTATCCTGAATGCGGCTTTGGAAGAGTTTGCTGAACACGGGTACCACGCCTCATCAATAAACAAAATAACAAAAAGAGCCGGAGTATCTAAAGGCTTACTATATAATTATTTTGAGAGCAAAGAAGCATTACTAAAAGAAATAATAAAAAAAGCTCATAATGAAATTTGGGTATACTTTGATCCTAATCATGACGGGGTTTTAACAAATGAAGAGTTCTTTTATTTTATAAAGCAAAATTTTAAAGTTGTTCAAGAAAATGTGTCTTTTTGGAAACTCTTTTCTGCAACGATGTTACAACCAAATGTTTCTCAAATCATTGAACATGATTATGATGAAAAAACAAAACTGTATTCTAATATGCTTTTTGATTTTTTTAAAAAAAATAATTGCGAAAAACCGGAAGAGGAATTAATGATATTTACAGCTCTTATAAAAGGTGTAACAATTATGTTTATAGGAAATCCTCTCCTTGTTCCGCTTGAAAAATATGAATCGGCAATATTAAATTTTTATAAGAAAAAATTTAAATAAAACAGACCTAATATATACAAAGAAATTTATAACATTTATTTACTAATTTTTAAACCAATGAAACATATTAAATTTATAACAATATTAAGTGTTTTGATCTTTTTCTCAAACTCTGCATTTTCTCAAAATGCAATGGAAATTGTAAAAAAAGCTGATGAAAAATTTCGCGGCAAATCCGGTTACAGTGAAATGACTATGACCATTGTTCGGCCAAAATGGTCAAGAACGGTAGCATTTAAAAGTTGTAACAAAGGCTTGGATTACTCAATGACTTTAGTAACAGACCCTGTAAAAGAGAAAG